>NZ_CAUDSG010000065.1:0-3201 GCF_958451995.1 Candidatus Avelusimicrobium alvi | reverse complement strand
TCGGTGTAACCTAAACCGAACCCCCAGCCTAGCTGGGGGTTTTCACAACATACAACAATCCCCCGGCGTAGCCGGGGGTTTTTCATATGCGGGCCCTGCCCTCTTCTTACTAGTCCGCTAGATTATCTAGCCTCAACTACTCCTGTCTCTTGCGTTTCCATCCCTCCAGTCCATCGTGGAACGGTAGCGGGTTTTCTAACTCATCCGTCTTTAACTGATTCTGTATATACTCTGCTATCTTCTTACTATTCTTCCCGGCTGTGTCTACATAGTACCCTCTGCACCAAAAGTTTTTATTCCCATACTTAAACTTTAAGTTTCCCCACTTTTCATATATCAGCAGACTGCTTTTCCCTTTCAGATACCCCATAAAACCAGCTACGCTGATTTTTGGGGGTATCTTCACTAGCATATGGATATGCTCCGGACATACTTCCGCTTCTAAAATATATACCCCCTTCCACTCACATAGCTGTCTTAGAATTTTTCCCACTTCCACCTTCTTTTCTTTGTACAATATCTGTCGCCTATACTTCGGCGCAAACACTATATGATATTTGCAATTCCAACGTGTATGAGCTAAACTGTTTAGGCTTATTGACATAAATGTCCTCCTTGTGCTTTAAATCGCCTGCTGTCACAGGCAATTTAATTGTAGCACAAGGAGTTTTTCTGTCTTGGGCATCGGTAGAACCTATACTGAACCCCCGGCACAGCCGGGGGATTTCTTTAGCCATAAAATTAAGCGCGGCCTTCTTTGGCGGGCGCGGCGGCCTGCTGCTGGCGGAAGAAGCCAATCGCCTGCTGGGAGTAGGCAAAGAACGGATAAAAATCATTATCCGGGTTGCGGGCGGAGGATTCTTCCAACTCAATATGGAACAGTTTGTCTTTGGATACGGCAAACAAACGCACCATCGCGGGCGAAGAAGGCGGCGGAAGCTCGCTGCCGGCGGGGGCGGACGTCATCTGCCCGGTGAGTTTGCTCGCATGCGCCAGCATCCGCGCGGCGGCGTCCTGCAGCGCCTCGTACCCGTGCCCGCCGATTACTCCGCCGATGCCGCTTTTGCTGTTGTTTTCAAAATACAGGCTGCTGTCCCCCAGCGAATTGGTGGCCAGGAACAGGTATTTAATTTCCTCCCCGTCCGGCACGGCCATTTCCACGCCGGCGACGGAAATTTTATCCGGCCCGATTTCCATTACCCCTTTGCGGTTTTCCAGATTTTTGACGTCCAGCCAAAAATCCCTCATATTTTTATAAGACTGTTTCATAAGAGAACCCCCTTTTACATATAAAATATAGCATTTTGAATAACCCTTTTTCGCGCCTAAAACGGGTTAGACGCGGCGGCGGAATTGGGGTATAATAAAAGAAATGAGGGGAGGTTTTGATTATGACTAAAAAAGGACGCGCAATCATTTTGATGATGGACTCTTTCGGGCTGGGCGGAGCGGAAGACGCCGCCAAATTCGGCGACGCCGGGGCCGACACGCTGGGCCATATCGCCGCCGCGCGCGGCGGGCTGAAAGTGCCCAACCTGGCCGCGCTCGGCCTGTTAAAAGCGGCCGAGGCTTCTTCCGGCGCCGCGCCGCAGGCGGGGCCGCAGGAAGGCGCGAAAATCAATCTTCCCGCCAAATACGGTTTTATGCGCGAAATCAGCCGCGGGAAAGACACCTCTTCCGGCCATTGGGAAATGGCGGGCTCTCCGGTGCAGTTTGAGTGGGGTTACTTTAAGCCGGACTATCCGTCTTTCCCCGAAGAGCTGATTCAAAAAATCTGCGCCGAGGCGGGTATCCCGGGCATTCTGGGCAATAAAGCCGCTTCCGGCACCGAAATTATTGAAGAACTCGGCGAAGAGCACATTCAAACCGGCAAACCCATTTGCTACACGTCGGCGGACAGCGTGTTCCAAATCGCCGCGCACGAAAAACATTTCGGGCTGGACCGTTTGTACAAACTCTGCGAAATCGCGTTTAAACACGTGGCGCCCTACAATATCGCGCGCGTCATCGCGCGGCCGTTTGAAGGCGAGAAAAAAGGCGAATTTAAACGCACCAAAAACCGCCACGACTATTCCGTCAAACCGCCGATGGTTACGGTGCTGGACGAAATTAAAAACGCGGGCGGCGAAGTGATTTCCGTCGGCAAAATTTCGGACATTTACGCCAAGCAGGGTATTACCAAAGCCGTTAAAGCCTCTGGCCTGGAGGAACTCTGGAACGCAACGCTCGCCGAAGCCGCCGCCGCGCCGGACTTTAGCCTGGTATTTACGAACTTTGTGGATTTTGACATGGCCTGGGGCCACCGCCGCGACACGGAAGGCTACGCCCGGGGCCTTGAATACTTTGACACGCGCCTGCCGGAACTGGCCGCCCAGATGAAAGAGGGCGACATCGCCTTCATCACCGCCGACCACGGCTGCGACCCGACCTATAAAGGCACCGACCACACCCGCGAACACGTGCCGGTAATTATGTTCGGCCCGGGCGTGCGCCCGCAGTTTATCGGCGGCCGCGACACATATGCCGACCTGGGGCAGACGGTTGCGGAGTATTTTAAACTGCCGCCCTTAAAATTCGGCAAAAGTTTTTTAAACGACTAAAAGAAAGCCCCGGCACAAAAACCCGGGGCTTTTTGCACAAATTATTTCCGACATTACGGCAAACGGTACGCCTTTACACGGCCGCCCTCAAAAAAAGACTCGCTGAAACTACGGTTTAATACGCCGCCCAGCGAAGTGCATACCCGGTTGCCCGTAACGTTATTTTCAGCCGCCCAACATTCCACCGCACCGGGTGCATAAGCGGAATAATCCAAAAACATCACATACGCACACACCTGCCCGGACGTCCCCGCACGGGACATCCCCAAAACGGCCTGGGAAGCGTTTCCAAACCCGATTCCCAAATCAAAATATCCCGCCGGACAATTAATCTGCCCCAGTCCCAAATTGGTACACCCGGAGGGAATGAGCACATCCGCCAAAGCTTCCGATGAATCGGGAGGGTACGCGCCATTCGCCAAATAATAAACCTCCGCACTGTCTTTCATACTGCGAACGACGGGGATATTGCGCGACAGACGAGATTTTTCCACGGCCACCTCGTATTGCGGCAGCGCGACAGCCGCCAATATACCGACAATTAATACGACTACCAACAGCTCTATAAGCGTAAATCCGAGGCTTTTCTGCACGGGATATA
>NZ_CAUDSG010000064.1:0-3310 GCF_958451995.1 Candidatus Avelusimicrobium alvi | reverse complement strand
AAGATATAAAAGGCTTGTATTGTTTTTTTTTTTTGATAAATTGGGAATATCAACTCATATAAATAGGGGGATATATCCCGTGCAAAAAAGCCTCGGATTCACGTTAATAGAGCTGTTGGTTGTGGTATTAATTATCGGCATATTGTCGGCGGTTGCGCTTCCGCAGTATGAACGTACGGTGGAAAAAAGCCGCTGGACCGAAGCGGTTTCGGCCGCGTCGGCTTTTTACGACGCGCAGGAACTGTATAAGCTGGCGAATGATTCCTACGCAACGGATTTTGATTCGCTGGATTTTACGCCGCCTGGCCAGCGCCAGTTCACCACCCTGTACCGAACCAAAAATTTTGAATACAGCATTCCGTCCAATATGATGACGGCGCACGGACATATGCATATCCTGCGCCGGCGCAATTTCAACGGATACACGCGTTATATGATTGTACAGCTGGGCGTGGGCACATACTGCCACGTAATGCCCGCGGATAAAGAAGGCAATCTGTTCTGCCAGAACCTGACGGGTTCCCCGCGTGAAACCTGCGCGATTGAAACGGGCTGGAACTGCTACCGGGTAAAATAAACGCGTGTGGCGGCGGGAGTGTTACTTTGGCAGGGGAATGTTTAAAAGCGGTTTTTGCTTCCAGCCGGTTTTGTCAAAATGCCACCATTCGGTGCGCGTGTAGGTAAATCCGGCGGCGGTCATAATTTTTTTAAGCGTTTCCCGGCGGCGCAGAACGGCTTCGGGCAAATCGTAAAAATCCATATGGGCGCGTTTGGAAAAACTGTCAAACCCCGTGGGCATTTCAAGCGGGTTGCCGTCAAAATCGCAGGGCGTTAAATCCACCGCCATGCCGCGGCTGTGGCGGGACCCTTTTTTAGGCGGGGCGACGTAGCTGGGGTTCGGCGCCGCGTCCCAGAGTTTTTGCTGGGCGTCCTGCGGGCGGTAGCAGTCCCACAGACAAAACGTAAACGGTTCCTTTTCCTCAGCCGCCAGCCGGACGGCTTTTTGGAGGCCTTCCACGGCGTCCTGATGCAGGTAGCATTTGGCGGAATCATAAATTTTTTTACCGGTAAAATTGTTGGCGGTGGCGTAGCGCAGGTCCACAAATACGTGCAGGCCGGGCACGGAAGCCACGTCCACCAGGCCGGCGGCCTCGGGGGTGTTGTCCGCCCCAAAGGCGGGGGCAAATGCCGCAAGCAGGAGTAAAAGCAGGCTTTTTCTCATACGTTTAGTATAGCAGTTTGCGCGTTGGCGGACCAGGCAAAAAATAAGTACAATACTTCTATGGACGATAAAAACTTCAAGAGCGGTTTTGCGGTGCTGGCCGGCCTGCCCAATGCGGGTAAATCCACGCTGCTTAACAATTTGGCGGGCGGCCTGCTGTCCGCCGTTACGCATAAACCCCAAACCACGCGCCAGAATATTTTGGCGATTGCGGAAGGGGATGATTACCAGGTGGTGTTTGTGGACACGCCCGGTTTTTTAACGGCGCAGTATAAGCTGCAGCAGACAATGGTGAACTGCGTGGACCGCGCCGTGCGCGAAGAAGCCGATTTAGTCGTTTTTTTAGTAGATGCCGCCGCCGATTATTCCCATAATGCCAAACTGGTGGAAAAATTGAAAAGCGTTTATTGTCCCATATTTTTGGCGATTAACAAAACCGATTTGGTAAAAGACGCCGCCGCGCTGGACGCATTGGAAGCGCGCGTAAAAGCCGATTTAAAAATCGCCCGGACCTTCCGCATTTCTGCGGCCAAAGGCGAGGGAACGGACGGCTTGAAACAAGCCGTCATCGCGGCGATGCCGGTGAGCCCGGCGTATTTTCCGCCCGGCCAGTGGACGGACCGCTGGGAGCGTTTTTACGCGGCGGAATTTATCCGCGAGCAGATTTTTTTGCTGTACCAAAAAGAAATTCCGTACAGCACGTATGTGGAAATTGAACAGTTTACCGAAGATTTGGGCCCCAAGAATTTCATTCGGGCCAATATCCACGTGGAGCGCGAGAGCCAGAAGCCGATTATTATCGGTAAAGGCGGCAGTGCGATTGCGGAACTGAGAAAGCGCGCGCAGAAGCGCATAGAAGAGTTTTTGGGGCGCAAATACCGCCTGGAACTCAATGTGGTGGTGTCGCCCGACTGGCGCAACAATACGAAAATGCTGGAGCGGTTTGGCTACATCGTGCGCGACGAAAAATAATACGCGCGGATATTTAGTTTTATGTGAAACGGGCGGGGAGCTTATTTCCCTGCCCGGTTTTTTATTCTTTTCCGGCACCCTGCGGGCCGGGCCTTGCAGGCCAGCACCCCAAGGCCCGGACCCTGCGGCTGGCCCGTAGGGTGCCACTTTTCGGGCCGTGTTGTTGCCGTTGTGGTTCCGGCCTTCGCCCGTTTATAAAATCCGTTTTACGCGGGAGAAGCGTTTTATTTGTCTGAGCGGTAGCGAGTTGTAAAACGCGCCGCGTAAAACTGGATTTTATGGGCACCGGCCGGCAGTCTTTTTCTCCCTTTTTCTGCTGCCAGAAAAAGGGGCCTTGCAGGCCGTGCAGACTTTGCGGTGCTTGGCGATATTGCTTAAATGGTGTGGCTCAATTAGTCGGATGTATCCGCATAGAAAACCACCCCCTGGAAGGGGCCTTGACTCGTTTTTTTTTTTTGATAAAGTGGGTAAAGCACGGCTGCGTTCCGCTGACTTCCCCGTACCACTTCCGCGCCGTGCAAATCTATGTTTTCCCGGAGTATTTATGCAAAGAGGTTTCACATTAATAGAACTTTTGGTGGTGGTGCTGATTATAGGCATCTTGTCTGCGGTTGCATTCCCGCAGTATGAAGCAGCCGTGGAAAAGAGCCGCTGGACGGAAGCGGTAACCATGGCGCGGTCCATCTATCAGGCGCAGGAAGTATACAAGCTGGCTAACGACAGCTACGCCACTACTTATGATGATTTGGATATCACCCTGCCCGGCACGCGCAACTCCGCCGCGCAGTACACCACGAAAAATTTTATTTATTATTTTGGCGGCGGCGGCGGCCAGCCGCATATCCGCCGGGTACAGTACCCCAACCGTTATATAGTGCCTGCTATGGGTATTGGTATTTATTGCCACGTAACCGCCAGCGATGCGGAAGGGAACGCTTTTTGCAAAAAGCTTACGGGCAGTGAGAAAGAAAACTGTTCGTTTGAAAGCGGCTGGAATTGTTATCCGCTTAAATAAACAATTGTTTGGCTCGGCTGGCCCGGAGGGTGCGGCTTTTCAG
Source organism: Candidatus Avelusimicrobium alvi (assembly GCF_958451995.1). Taxonomy (NCBI): domain Bacteria; kingdom Pseudomonadati; phylum Elusimicrobiota; class Elusimicrobia; order Elusimicrobiales; family Elusimicrobiaceae; genus Candidatus Avelusimicrobium; species Candidatus Avelusimicrobium alvi. Next base: position 58 of record NZ_CAUDSG010000064.1, on the reverse strand, counting down.
GCTGTGTTGTTGCCGTTGTTGCTCCGGCCTTAGCCCGTCTATAAAATCCGTTTTACGC
>NZ_CAUDSG010000063.1:0-3376 GCF_958451995.1 Candidatus Avelusimicrobium alvi | reverse complement strand
ATATAAATAGGGGGATATATCCCGTGCAGAAAAGCCTCGGATTTACGCTAATAGAACTGTTGGTGGTCGTTTTAATTATCGGTATTTTGGCGGCGGTGGCTTTGCCCCAATACGATTACAGCGTCAAAAAGGCGCGTTTTCAGCAAATGCTTCCGCTGGTGGAAGGAATGTTTAAAGGCCAGAGCATTTACTATATGGCAAACGGGGTATATTCCGATGATTTAGCCGCACTGGATATCGCGTTTCCGGCGGATTTTACGGTTTCCGGCGACTCGGCGCGCAATAAATTAATGACTTGCAACGTGGTGTACAACTTCAATCAGCGCGTTTACTGCGTGCTGAGCAAAAGTCCCCATGTAGCCTATATACACTGGTTCAAACCGGACCGCCGCGCCTGCGTTGTTTTTACGTCCAGCAACCGGGAACAGCAGGAATTTTGTAGAAAATTTACGGGTAAAAACACCTACGAAACATACGGCGCGTGGAGTATTTATTATATGGATAATTAATCCGCGCTTAATTAAAAACCCCGGACGGATATCCCGCCCGGGGTTTTGGTGTTAAGAAGGTTTTTACGCGGTGGCCAGCATAGCCGTCAGAAAAGCGAGTATGGTTCCGCCAAAAAAGATGACGGCGATAATCGGCAGTATGGCGATGATAACCGTCAGCCAACCGAACAGGCCGGCCCACCACGCGGCGCGCCGGGCGTCCGGCGTGCGGTTTTCGTGCGCCAAATCCTGCGCCCGGAGCGACAGAATCAGCGCCGCCAGCGCCATCGGAATGGTGAAGAACCCCGTAAAGCAGGATAAAATTACCGCGATGACCGACAGCGTAAAACGGCTGTTTATACAGTCCGCGCCGTTTGCGGCGCATTTGCAGTCGTCTTTGGTGCGGTTGTTTACGGAGCAGACGGCTCCTTCTTTTTGTTCTTCATGTGTCATAAAACTCCCCCTGCCGTTGGCTTCCGTCCGGGTAAAAGCGCGGCGGACGGGTTCTTGTAGCCAAAGAGCACCATTATTATATAAAATATAATTTCAATGGGAGCATTTTCTATGGAAATAACTAAAAAAGATGTGGAGCTTTCGGCCAAACTCGCCAAAATGCGGGTGAGCGAGCAGGAAGCCGTGCTGTATGAAGCCCAGCTGGAAGCCCTTTTTAAATGGGTGAAAGAGTTGTCCGCCGTCAATACCGACGCGGTCAAACTGACCAACGTAAACCTCTCTGCGCATATGCGCAAGGATGTCGCCGTGTCCGACCCGGCCCTGGCCGCCGAACTGCGCCATGCTTTTGACGAAGAGCAGGACGGCTGCGCCAAAGTGAAAAAGGTGCTTTAAATGATGACCGTTTTAGAAATTACCAAAGCCGTTTCATCCGGCGCAAAAACCGCCGAACAGATTACGCGTGAGTCGCTTGCGAAAATCGCGGAGTTAAACCCCCAAATCAATGCGTTCGTGGAAGTGTTTGAGGCGGACGCACTCGCGCAGGCCCAAGCCGTAGACGCCAAACGCGCCCGCGGCGAAAAATTAGGCGCGCTTGCGGGCGTGCCCGTGGCTATTAAAGACAATATCCTCTACAAAGGCCACAAAGCCACCTGCTGTTCCAAAATGCTTGAAAATTATGTGGCCTCTTACACCTCCACCGTGGTGGAAAAACTGCTGGCCGCCGACGCGGTGATTGTGGGCCGCACCAATATGGATGAATTTGCCATGGGCAGCACCAACCAGACTTCGGTGTACGGCCCGGTGAAAAATCCCGTGAATACGGAATGCGTCCCCGGCGGTTCTTCCGGCGGTTCCGCGGCCGCCGTGGCGGCGGGTATGGTCTCCGTGGCTTTGGGCACGGATACGGGCGGCTCGGTCCGCCAGCCGGCCGGTTTTTGCGGCGTGGTGGGCATTAAGCCCGGTTACGGCCGTATTTCGCGCTACGGCGTGATTGCGTTCGCTTCCAGCGCCGACCAGGTGGGTATTCTGACGGCCAACGTGGCCGATTCGGCCAAAGTGCTGGAAGTGCTTTCCGGCAAAGACGTGCATGATTCCACCTCGCTGGAGGCTCCCGTTCCGGCGTATGCCGATTTGTTTACGGACGGTTTAAAAGGCGTAAAAGTGGGTCTTCCCAAAGGGTTTTTAGACGGCCTGGCGGAAGACATTAAGCAGAAAATGGACGAAGCCGCCGCGCGCTTGAAAGAATTGGGCGCGGAACTGGTGGAAGTGGACGTGCCGCATGCCAAATACGCGGCCCCGTGCTATTATATTATCACGAGTGCGGAAGCCAGCTCCAACCTGGGCCGCTACGACGGCATCCGCTACGGATACGCCGACAACGCCGCCAAAGATTTAAACGCCTATTACGAAGGTTCGCGCGCGCCGTTCGGGCTGGAAGTGAAAAAACGCCTGATTATCGGCACCTACGCGCTGACTTCGCAGCGTTACGAAGAATGCTTTGTAAAAGCCATGAAAGTGCGCGAGCTTATCCGCGAAGATTTCAAAAAAGCGTTTGAAAAAGTGGACGTACTTTTAACGCCCACCTCGCCCACCACGGCCTTTAAACTCGGCCAGCACGACGAGGATCCGCTTTCTTTGTATCTGGCGGACCTGTACACCTGCCAGGGCAATATCGGCGGGCTGGCAGGCGTGAGCGTGCCGTTTGGCAAAGACGCAAAAGGCCTTCCGATCGGCGTGCAGTTCTACGGGCCGATTTTAAAAGAAGAGAAAATTTTAAACGCGGCGTATAACTTAGAGAAAGGATTATGATTGTATCCGAATTTTCGTGCGGCGGCGTAATTCTTGACGGGCGCAAAGTGCTGTTGGTGCAAGTTAAGAATATGAAGGGGAAAAAGATTTGGACTTTCCCCAAAGGCCACATTGAACCGGGTGAAACGCCCCGGCAGGCCGCGCTGCGCGAAGTGCTGGAAGAAACGGGCTATAAAGCCGTTATCATCCGGCCGATGATTCGGGTGAAGTACGCGTTTACGTTTCAGGGCAATTACGTCAAAAAAATGGTCCAGTGGTATTTGATGAAAAAGTTGGGCCGCATCGGCAAGCACGACGCGTCCGAAATTTTGGCGATTCGCTGGGTGTCGCTCACCAAGGCGCGCGAATTGGTGCAGTACCCAAGCGATATACGGCTGGTGGATATGCTGCTGGCGTCTTTGCATATAGAGCCGGCGGAAGAGCCCGAAACGGAGATGCCGGAAGAATAAGGTTTTAGACTGATTGAATGTACGCACACGGACCAAAGATTACTTCTTTGGTCCGTGTTTTTTTGGGTGCTTCCTTGCCTTTTCCTGTTGCTGCTGCCAGAAAAAGGGGCCTTGCAGGCCGACCCTGCGGGCGGCGGCATACCCCCTTTGTTGTTCCCATCTAACTAATAGCACCGT
>NZ_CAUDSG010000062.1:0-4384 GCF_958451995.1 Candidatus Avelusimicrobium alvi | reverse complement strand
GAATATCAACTTATATAAATAGGGGGATATATCCCATGCAAAAAAGTCTCGGATTCACGTTAATAGAGCTGTTGGTAGTCGTTTTAATCATCGGTATATTGTCGGCTGTCGCTCTGCCGCAATATACCAAAGCAGTGGAAAAAAGCCGTGCGGCGGAAGCCATTAGCGTTTTAAATGCGTTATATCGCCAATATCAGCTTTGTTATTTATATGGGGACCAGCAAAATTGTGATATGGGAGAGTCTTTTGATGATTATGACGTTCCTCCTCCCGGCACAAAACTTTCCAACGGATGTTATAAAACAAAGGATTGGTATTATTGTCCGCCGACCCAATCAGATATTATAGCCTACCGTGTCACTTCCGCCAGTTCTGATACGTCTCCCTGGCGGAACGCTGCGGGTTCATTGACTATGTGGGGATATGGCTGGGGGGCAAATGGAGATAGTTGTTTAGGTACAATTTCCTGCCAAAATGGAGATGATACCGGCTTTTGTAAAAAAATTGGATTTACGGCGACCCGTCGTGATTGCAGCGGTACGGTACAGCCATAAGAATATAAATCCCCTAACTTTACTAAATACTAATGAATATCAAACAAAACACCCCGGGCGGAAGCCCGGGGTGTTTGGCTATTTGTCTTCGTATTTGTAAATCACCAGGCCGCTTCTGAGCTTCGGCTCAAACCAGGTGGATTTAGGCGGCATAATTTTATTGGCGTCCGCCACTTTCATCAGCTCTTCCATAGAGGTGGGGAACATAGAAAATGCCACCTGCCACTTCCCGCCGTCCACACGTTTTTTAAGCTCGCCCAGGCCGCGTATGCCGCCCACGAAATCAATGCGTTTGTCCGTGCGCGGGTCGCCAATGCCCAATACGGGCCCCAGCAGGTTTTCCTGCAGGATGCTTACGTCCAGCGCGGCCACCGGGTCGTGCTCGTCAAACGAGCCTTTTTTGGCGCGCAGAGTGTACCACTGCCCGCCCAGATACATACCGAACTCGTGGCGTTTCTGCGGGCGTTCTTTGCCGGTTTTTTCCACGTCAAACTTATCTGAAATTTTAGCCAGAAAATCTTTTTCAGTAAGTCCGTTTAAGTCTTTTACCAGGCGGTTGTAATCCATCACATAAAGCTGCCCGGCGGGAAAAATAACGCTTAAAAAAAAGTTGTATTTTTCTTCGCCCGTGTGTTTCGGGTTATGTTCCCTGCGCTGGCGCGCCACATTGGCCGCGGCGGCGGAGCGGTGGTGTCCGTCTGCGATATAGAGTGTGGGGACGGCGGCGAATGCGTCCATCAAAAATTTGATGTCCTGCGGATCGTCAATCACCCAGAATGTGTGCTTTATGCCGTCGTCCGCAGTGAACGAATAAACCGGGAATTCCGCCGCAATTTCGGCCGTTTTTTCGTTGATGGCGGCATTGTCCGGATACGTTAAAAACACCGGGCCCGTGGTGGCCGAAAGCGCGTGCACGTGGCGGGTGCGGTCATCCTCTTTGTCCTTGCGGGTCAGTTCGTGTTTGCGCACGATGCCTTTTTCGTACTCATCCGTAGAAGCCGCGGCCACCAGCCCGTACTGGGTGCGTCCGTCCATCGTCTGCGCGTAGAGGTAGAAGGCCGGTTTTTCGTCCTGTTTCAGCACGCCCGTTTGGATGAACCGCTCCAGGTTTTCTTTGGCTTTGGCGTACACTTCGGGCGCGTACAAATCCGTGCCTTCGGGCAGGTCAATTTCCGGCTTGTCCACGTGCAGGAAGGAATACGGGTTGCCTTCGGCCATTTTGCGCGCTTCGGCCGAGTTCAATACGTCGTACGGCGGGCAGGCGATTTTTTCGCAGTGCCCGGCGGGGCGGAAGCCCCGGAAAGGTTTTATCGTAGCCATCAGTTCACCCGGTGTAAAAATTTTCCGGCGGCGGCGTATTCGTTGATAATGTCCACGGCCATTTCCGCCACGGCGTCCTGCGCCTGTTCGGTGCTGGCGCCGATGTGGTGCGTCCCGTAAAAGTTTTCGGCGCCTTCAAACGGCGTGTAATCAAAGGCTTTGTCGTTTGCTTTGGGCTCGGTTTCGTACACGTCCAGCGCGGCGCGGATGTGTTTGGTTTTCATCGCTTCGGCGAGGTCTTTGGTTACCACCAGGCCGCCGCGCGCGGTGTTGATAAACGTGGCGCCGTCTTTCATCGCGTCAAAGAATTTTTTGTCAAACAGGCCGTGCGTCTGCGGTGTATCGGGCAGGTGGACGGTAATCACGTCGCACATGGCGGCCAGCGTGTAAATATCCGGCTCCGGCGTGATGTGAAGCTTGGCGAACAGTTCCGGCTTGTCGTACGGATCGTACGCGACCACTTTCATCCCGAACGCCTGCGCGCGCTTGGCCACTTCTTTGCCGATGTTGCCCAGCCCGATGATGCCCAGCGTGCGGCCGAAAATCCCTTTGGCCTTGCTGTATTCCGCTTTGTTCCACACGCCGGCTTTCAGGTCGCGCGTGTTGTGGTACAGCCGGCGGTCCAGCGCCAGCATAAGGCCCATCGCCAGTTCGGCCACAGCGATGGAGTTGGTGCCCGGACAGTTGCAAACGGCCACGCCTTTGTCGGCGGCGTGCTGCGTGTCTATGGTGTCGTAGCCGGCTCCGGCGCGGATGATGAGTTTTAAATCTGTTCCCGCGTCAATCACGGCGGCGGGCACTTTGGTGCTGCGCACGATGAGCGCTTCATTGTCTTTTACGGCGGCGGGCAGGGTGGTTTCGTCCAGGCCCGGGTCGTCGGTAATCTGGTGGCCTTGTTTGGCGAGCACTTCTTTCCAGCGGGCCGGAAATTTATCGGCAATCAGTATTTTCATTTAGCCTCCAAACGCAGCTGGCGGACGATTTCGTCCACCGCGGCGGTGAGTTTTTCGTATTCGCCCGTGCCGTGAATGTCCACGAACGGGAAGCACGCGATGCGCAGAGAATTTTGCTTGACGGAAGAATACTTTTTAATGCCGTCCGCCAAGTTGGCCAGGCCCGTGGCTTTTAAGGCGGCGGAGATGTCCGCGTCTTTGAGGTTCGGGTCGGTTACTTCCAGCGTGAGCGTGGTGTAGGAGCGGTGTTTTTCGTCCTTAATCAGCGGGGCGAGGTAATCCGTCTTGGCGGCCCAGGCGAGCAGATAGTCCGCGTGTTTGCGGCACAGCGCGTCCATGGCTTTTAGGCCGCCGTTGGCGTTCATCCATTTGCAGGCTTCGTTGAACATCCAAATGTTGGTGGTGGAGGGGGTGTTGACCGTCTGGCATTTTTCCTGCGCTTTGGCGGCGGCTTCCGCCAGGTCCAGCGCGTAGGGCACGGTGCGGTATTTTTTCACCTCTTCCAGGCGTTTGACGGCCGCCGGGCTCATAATAATTACGCTGGAGCCGCCGCCTACGCCAAAGCATTTTTGCATGGAGAAGAGCATCACGTCAAATTTATTTTTCGGCAAATCGCGTCCGCCCGCGCAGGAGGTGCAGTCCCAGGCGATTAAGGTGTCTTCGCCTTTGGCTTTCCAGGCTTCTTCCAGGTATTCGTCCGGGATTTGGGTGCCGGTGGAAGTTTCGTTGGGCGTTAAAATCACCAGGCTGGCGTTATAGTCGGGCTTTTGGGCGGGGAAAAATTCGTTTTCGCCCGCTTCGCGGATGGAGCGGATGACGTTGGCTTCCAGGCGCGAAGTGATTTTTTTGGCCCAGAGTTTGGAAAACGCGCCGAAGGACAGGCCGGAAATGGAATTTTTGGTAAGGTTCCACACCACGGCGTCCATGGCCGGGGTGGCTCCGCCCATAAAAAAGATGACGGTGTAATCTTCGGGCAGGGAAAGGAGCGTGCGCAGGTTGTCCGCGGCTTCTTTATATAAGCCGTCGGTGGAGATATCTTTGGCGCGGTGGCTGCGTTCAAACTGGGTCTTGCAGACGGGAGTTTCGCGGATGACGGGATGGCCCTGGCTGGGGCCGCAGGTAAAAGTGGAGGCCGGCAGTTTGGCGGCGTCTAATTTAATGTTCATCTAGTATTCTCCTTATGTTCGTAATTTTCTTCATTCTAGCAAAGTTTTGGCGCAAAAAATCATCTTTATTTAAGGTTAGAAAAACGGGGGGAAATCCCGTCGGAAACGGCCCGCGGGGGCGGATGGGTGCGGCCGTTTTGCTGTTTTATGCAGGTCTTAGCCCTGTTTATAAAATGCCTCAAGGCGGAAGAATGTTTTTACTTGTTTGAGCGATAGCGAGTTGTAAAAACATCCGCCGCGAGTGCGTTTTATAGGGCCCGAACCCTGCGGGCCGCCTAAGCGAGCTTTTTGCCTACTTTTTGTCGGCACAAAAAGTAGGGAATAGTTATAAAAACGGTGTGGCTCAATCAGTCGGATGTGTCCGCATAGAGAACCGCCCCCTGGAAGGGGT
>NZ_CAUDSG010000061.1:0-4898 GCF_958451995.1 Candidatus Avelusimicrobium alvi | reverse complement strand
AAAACATTTTTCCGCCTTGAGGCGTTTTATAGACAGGGCTAAGACCTGCATAAAACAGCAAAACGACTCTCCAGGCCTGTAAGGGGCCCCCTTCCAGGGGACGGTTCTCTATGCGGGTACATCCAACTAATTGAGCCATACCGTTTAAACAAGGCCGCTAAACAGCCGTACAACAAAAAGCGCCTCCCTAACTGACAGAGAGGCGTTTTTTCGGTAAATTTTCTTCCGCTTTAATCGGTAATATAACTGTCTACAATCTCGCCGAAATAAAACACGTGGTAATCGTTCGGCTCTTTGTGATACCACAATTCGTTTAAGGCTTTATCCAAGTTTTCCTGCCCCATCAGGCGGTTATATACCACCTTGCATTCAAAGTGCATACCGGGCACGGCCAGCACCGGCGTGGCGATTTTTTGGCTCTTTACTACGCTAAGCCCGCAGGCGGCCAGCTTATCCATATTCCGGCCGGACTGCGTGCCGCATACCGAAAGCGCCTGCGGCAACTCCACATAAGGAAGCGTAACGGTAAACTCGCGCGATTTTTCCAACAGCTCATACGTAAAGCGGTTTTGGCGCACCACCACATTAAAAACCGGCAGCCGCCACAGCACGCCCACACCGCCCCAGCCGATGACCATCGTATTGATTTTATTGCCGGACTTGGTGGTTAAAAACGCGCCTTTGGAAAGAACGTCCAAATTCTTCTGCGCATTAAAATTATACGGTACTCTTTGCATAATATGCCCCCTTATTTTTTTATTATAACTTCCCGGCGGCGCGGAAGCAAGCGGTTTTGCGGGTTAGATACCCCTTGTATGCAAACGTCCCGGCGCCGCATTAAACGGAACCGGGACGTTGCACCACAGCCAAAAACTTAACGGTGCAGGTTTACAAAAGCCGCGGCTTCTATGCCCGCCTTGGCGCCCGTACCCGCCGCAATAACGGCCTGGCGGTAATGCTTGTCCGCGCAGTCCCCGGCGGCAAAAATCCCTTCAATGGTGGTGCGGGTGCGTTCGTCGGCCAGCACCAGGCCGTTGTCGGCCAGCGCCACCAAGGAATCTTTCAAAAAATCCGTCTGCGGCACCGCGCCGATGGCCACAAACAGGCCCGCGCAGGGGATGTCCGCCGTTTCGCCGGTCTGCACGTTTTTCACTCTCACGCCTTCCACGGCTTCCGCGCCCAAAATTTCCACGGGCACGCTGTTAAGCACCAGCTTAATGTGCGGGTTGGCTTTGGCTTTTTCCACGGTTACTTTGTCCGCACGGAAAGCGTCGCGGCGGTGGATTAAATTGACCTCGGGGCAGAACTGCGCGAGGAACAGCGCGTCTTCAAACGCGGTGTTGCCGCCGCCCACGATGCACACCGTTTTGCCGCGCATAAAAAACCCGTCGCACGTGGCGCAGGCGGAAAGCCCGCGGCCGATAAATTTTTCTTCGCCGGGCAGTCCCAGCCAGCGCGCCTTGGCGCCCGTGGCCACGATGACGCTCATCGCCTTATACTGTTTGCCGTCCGCGCACGTGAGCGTAAACGGGGATTTTTCCCCCTCCACCTTGACGATTTCGTCCGACGTAAATTCCACGCCCAGGCGTTTGCACTGTTTGTGCATATTGTCCATAATCTCAAACCCGCCGACGGGATTTACAAAGCCCGCGTAATTTTCAATATCGCTCGTTTGCAAGAGCTGTCCGCCGGGAACCGCGCCGCCCGCAATAATGGTTTTCACGCCCGCGCGCACCGCATAAATGGCCGCGCTGCACCCCGCCGGGCCCGCGCCGATAATAAGCAAATCCGTTTCAATCATAATGCCAAGAACTCCTTAAATAATTTTTGAAAAAACTCCACCGGAAACCCCACCACGTTCGTGCGGCTGCCGACAATGCGCTCAATAAACATATCGTCTTTATCCTGCACGGCGTACGCGCCGGCTTTGTCCATATGTTTGCCGGCCAGGTTTTCCAGCTCCTCATCGGAAAGTCTGCGCGCCTTGCACTTGGACACGTCATGCCCGAACAGCATTTTCTGCTCCGCCAGGCACAGCACGCACATACCCGTATAGACGGACTGCCAGGACCCGTTGAGCTTTTTTAAAATCCGCAGGGCGTCGGCCCTGTCCTTGGGCTTGCCGATGATTTCGCCTTTGCAGTACACCAGCGTGTCCGCGCCGATGACCACCGCGTCCGGATATTTTTGCGCCACGTCAAACGCTTTCTGCACCGCCAGGTCTTTTACACGCGCGGCGGGGCGTTTTTTGTCGCTGCGCTCCGGGCTTTGGGAAGGAATAATCTCAAACTGCATTCCCTGCTCTTTTAGCAGCGCAATGCGGCGGGGCGATTTGGAAGCCAGCACCAGACGCATATTATTTCCGTACAAATTTAGAGATGATGATATACCCCAGCACCAGCCCGACCGCGCCGCAAATGCTGATATGCAGCGACAGCGGATGAATGCCCAGGCCGTACACGCGGGTAAGCGCGGCGTCTAACTGCTGGGGCAGGAAAGAAGCCAGTTTTTCCAGGCCCAGCCCGATAAGGGCACCCACCACCAGCGTAAGCAATGCAAAAATAATTCCTCTCATATGTGCAACTCCTGATAATTTAGTTTAAAGTGATTGTATCTTTTTTAATCGGCACGGGCACGTTGGTTTTGCCGTCTTCCGCATCCGTCAGGCTGTAGCGCATGCGCCAAAAGCCCCAGCCGGCCAGCAAAGCCACGCCCCCCACCGCCAGCCACGGGCCGGGCAGATAATGCGGGGCCAGATAATCGCTGAGCACGCCCGCGCCTAAAAAGCCCGCCGCCGAGCCCAGGTTGTAAAACACCATCAGCATACCCAAATACCGCCCGCGCGTTTCGCGCGAAGCGATGTTGGAAACCATCGTCTGCTCGCCGGGCGACACAATCAGCTCGCCCAGCCCCGCCAAAAACACGCCCATGGCAATCAGCGTAAATCCGTCAAAAAATCCGATGGAACCAAACCCCACCGCATACATCGCACACCCCAGGAGCATGGCCGTAGAAAGGCGTATCTTCGCCATCAGCCGGGTGGCCCAATACTGCAAAAACACCACGACAAGCCCGTTTATGGTAAAAAACCAGCCGATATAATACTCCGGCATATGCAGGTACTGCTTACAATGGATGGAAAGCCCCACCACCAGCTGGGAGTTGACCGCCGTAATCATCACCACATAGAGGCAGATTTTAGCAAGCCGCGCGTCTTTTAAGGACAACAGGGCGGACACAAAGCTGGGTTTTCTGGATTTGCACGGCACGTGACGGTCCTGCACCAGCCGCCCGAGGTACAAAATGGTGACGGCGTATAAAAGCGCGGTAAAGAAAAACGCCAGGCTGTAGGAATAACGCACCAGAAAGCCGCCCGCCGCCGGGCCCAGCGCCCAGCCGATGTTAAGCCCTATGCGGATAATGCCAAACGCTTCCACGCGTTCTTTGGGCGAAGTGTTATCCGTCACCCAGGCGTTGGAAGCCGGACGGAAAAACGCGCCGAGGAAGGTGGTTAAAAAGTAACACGCCAGCATCCAGCCCACCTGCACTTTTAGCTGAATGCACAGCCCCAGCGCAAACATCGCGACGATTTGGGAAAACAGCCCCCACAGCATGACGGTTTTGCGGCCGAACGCGTCGGCCAGTTCGCCGCTGACGGCGCTGGAAACACAGCGCGATAAACCCGCCAGGGCAATCACAAGCCCCGCCATAGCCGGCGTAAGCCCGCGCTGGGTAATCAAATAAATCGTAAAGAAAGGAAGGGACAGCCCGTAGCCGAACAGCAACAGCCCGTTGGCCGCGGCGATAATAACCATTCCCCTTCGGGTAGAAGCTTGCATATATGTATATTGTATTAAATCCGCACGCGTTAAGAAAGGGCGGCAAACGGTGCAAAAATACGCCCGGCCAATCAGACCGGGCGCATGTATCATTCAAGGAAGGAAAGACTTACAGCCACTCCACTTCGTCTGAGGTGCAGGTGTCGCCATAGTTGACGCATTTTAATTTCTGCACAAATCCTTTATAAGGCCCTAACCCCTGGCCATAACCGCTGAATGGGCAGTCATATCTATAGGTACAGTTAAGCCCGCCGTGGGAGCCGTTCATTTTTACACCCGGCTGAATGTTGTCGGGGCACTTCGCATTAGGCATGCCGGCAGCATTTAAGCAGTTAACCTGGCCGAAAAGGTCAGAATAATTGAAGTTTTTGATTGGCGCAAGCTCCACTCTGCAGCAGCTAAACGTTCCGGGATTCGGGTCCGTAGGTGTCGTAGGCGTTTCCGGTTTGGGAACATCCGGCGTGGCGCCCGTGCAGGCGTACTTTTTAAAGCCGCCGCTGATCCAGCTGCTGTTAAGCGTCCGCAGCTTCTGGCAGTAAGTGTCCGAAGCGGCGCATTTGTTGTTTGCCGCACGCAGCATGCAGCCAAACCCTACCAGCTTGCTTACGCAGGCCGCCGCACCGGAGATAGAACCGATGTCCGGATGCCAACCGATATTGCTTCCGTTGGCGCAAACATATTCTGTAGAATCCGCACCGTATTTCTTTAAAATACACGCCGTAAAGTCGGAAACCGAGTCCGAGCAGCAGTCCTTTTCTTCATCGCATTCTTCCTGGGTTTTGGAACACGCACTCCAGGCGCCGGCGCTCCACTCTCCAGTAGAAGCGTTACACGTTACAGAACGAGTCTGTGTGCCGCAGTCGTTGCACGCCTGGCTCTCTTCCGGCTTCGTCCTCGTGCATTCGCACTCATCGGCTATGGAGCAAGCACCCCATTCTCCCCACATACCGTTGGAAGTGTTGCACGTGCGCGTCTGCGTGCCTTTCCCCTGGCATCCGCACGCACGCGTGCTTTCCCCTTCACAGCTGCAAGCGTCAGAAATGGAACACGCACTCCAAC
>NZ_CAUDSG010000060.1:0-4923 GCF_958451995.1 Candidatus Avelusimicrobium alvi | reverse complement strand
TGCGGGTACATCCGACTAATTGAGCCACACTATTTAAACAATGTCGCCAAGCAACGTAAGCAAGGCCCCGGACGGTTGTTGCCCCAAAGCCGAAATATGTATAATAACTCTATGAACTGTATTTTCTGCGGCATTGCCGATGGCTCCGTCAAGAGCCAGCTGATTTACGAAGATGATGACGTGGTGGCGTTTAAGGATTTAAACCCCCAGGCCCCCACCCACATCCTGATTATTCCGCGCAAACATATTGCGCGCCTGTCGGAAGCGGACGAAAACGACGCGCTTCTTTTGGGCAAAGTGCTGCTGGCGGCCAAAAAGCTCGCCCGGCAGTTTGACTTAAAAGACTTCCGCCTCGTTACCAACAACGGCAAAGGCGCGGGCCAGAGCGTGGACCATCTGCACTTTCACTTAATGGCCGGCCGGCGTTTTTTGTGGCCCGCAGGCTGAAAACTCCGCGCCAAAAACGCGGAAAATAAGTTATAATATATATAAGGTAACACAATTGCTTTTTTATCTTTAGCTACTAGCCGTAGAAGGTGGTGAGTACGTAATGGTTTTCGTAAAAGTAAGAGACGCCGAACACCTTGAAGAAGCCCTTAAACGCTTCAAAAGAGAATGCGAAAAGAACGGCATCTTGAAAGAAATCAAAAGACGCGAAACTTATATGCCTCCGAGCGTAAAAAGAAAAATCAAATCGCAGGAAGCTCAGCGCCGCGCCAGACGCACCAAACGCAGACGTTTTTAATTAAAGAAGCACCACAGGCAATAGTCCTTTACGCAAGTATCGGGCTATTGCCTTCTTTGCCTTTAATCCAAAACCAGGCGGCGCAGGCGTGAATAACAACATTGTAGAAGAAATCAAGGACAAGTTAGACATTGTAGAATTTATCCGGCAATATGTGCCGGGCCTCAAACGCGCGGGTAAAACCTACAAGGCCTGCTGTCCTTTTCACAAAGAAAAGACCCCCTCTTTCACCTGCAGCAGCGAAAAGGGGCTGTTTTATTGCTTCGGCTGTCAGGAAGGAGGCGATATCTTTGCCTTCCTGATGAAGATGGAAAACCTGTCGTTTAACGAAGCGCTTGAAAAACTGGCCGATATGGCCGGGGTGGAATACAAGCCGGCCAAACCGATGACCGGCGAAGAGCTCCGCCGCGCGGGCGTACGCCGGCTGCTGGATTTTGCCAAGGCGTTCTATCACAAAAATTTAATGTCCGCAGGCGGCGAATTCGCGCGCGCGTACGTAAAACAGCGTAATTTGACGAAGGAAACCTGCCAGAAGTTTGAGCTGGGCCTGGCTAAAAACGAGCCCACCGCCTTTGCGCGCGAAGCCAAAGCGGCGGGATATTCCGAAAAAGATTTAAAAGACGCCGGCCTCTGCGTGCTGACCGCCTACGGCGCGCGGGACTATTACAGAAACCGCCTGATGTTCCCCATCATCAACCAACGGGGCGACACGGTGGGTTTCGGCGGGCGGATTTTAGGCGACGGCGAGCCCAAGTATTTAAATTCACCGGAAACGGTTTTATTTACCAAAAGCCATGTGCTGTACGGGCTCAACTTTGCGGGGCCGGCCATCCGCAAATCCGGCCGCGCGGTGCTGCTGGAAGGGTATATGGACGTAATCGCCTGCCACCAGGCGGGTGCGGAATACACGGTGGCCCCGCTGGGCACCAGTTTGACCGAAGAGCACGCGCGGCTGTTAAAACGCTATACGGACAATGTAACCGTGCTTTTTGACCCGGACGCCGCCGGCATTAAAGCGGCCCTGCGCGGCGCGCTTATTTTGATTGAGCGCGGGCTGTTTGTGAAAGTGGCCTCGCTGCCCGAAGGGCTGGACCCGGACGAATACATCGCCAAATACGGCAAAGACAGTTTTGAAAACATTTTAGACACCGCCCAAGACCTGATGGCGTTTCACACCGGGCTGCAGCTGGACCTGTACGACAAGCCCCTGCAGGCGCAGGACAAAACGCGCATCATCGCCGAACTGGCGGAAACCATCGCCAAACAGCCGGATGAAATCGTCCGGCGCGAATGGGCGAAATATGTGGCCGAACACGTAGGCGTGGACGAACAGCTGGTGCTGGAACGTTTAAGAAAGCCGGCGCTGGCCCCGGCTTCGTACCAACGCCGCCAAGCGGCCGCGCCCGCGGCCGCCGCTCCCGCCAACGCGGCGGAAGAAGATTTGTTGTCGTGGCTGTTAAAAAGCCCGGAGCACCTGGTATTGTGCTCGGAGCTGACGCAGGAAGATTTTTCCAATCCCGGCGCATGGCGTTTGTTCCAGGCCATCGTCCGGGCGCGCGCGGAGCACCCGCAAGCGCAGAACCTGGCGGAACTGGCCGCCCAATACGCGCCGGAGCAGAAAAACGAACTCGTCAAACTCGCTCTCTTGCAAACCCCGACGGATTTCAATCCCGCGCGCGACATAGCCGCCTGCGCGGCCAAGCTGGAATCATCCGGGCTGCATAAACGCCTGGAAGCCGTAAAACGGCAGATGAAGCAGCTCGGTGCGGGCAACGTGCCGCCCGACGTAATTCAGACGTATATGCAGTTGCAGAACAAATTAAAAAAATATCGCAGTTGAGGAAAATATGGCATCTGGAAACAAAGCGCTGAAAGATTTAGTGGAAGAAGGCAAAGAAAGCGGTTTTTTATCCCTGGAGGAACTAAACCGTTCTATCGCCGCGTCGGATATGAGCGCGGAGGACATTGACGGCGTAATGGGTACGCTTGACGACTTGGGCATTCAGGTCGTGGACCAGAAAAAATTTAAATCCGTCTCCGCTTCCGACAAAGACGCGCTGAGCGAAGACTGGTCGGCCAGCCCGGACATCTCCAACTCCATCCGCATGTACCTGTCCGAAATGGGCAAGGTGCCGCTTTTGTCTCGCGACGAAGAAATCACCCTCGCGCGCAATATCCGCGAACGCGAAAAAGAACTGCGCAAGCTGGTGCTGGAGTCCCCCATCACGATGCGCGAAATCTGCAACTGGGAAGAGCTCGTAGACCAGGAAGAAATGACGACCAAAGAGCTGATGCCCCGCGGCAAACGCACCACGCGCGAGCTGAACAATATGCGCAAAAAACTTAAAGACGCGGCGCAGTTTATCGGCAAACGCGAGCAGGAAATCACCAAGCTGATGAAAGAACTGCGCGAAGGCGATTTGAGCGAAAAAAAGCGCAACAACCATATTGAAAAGCTGGAAGCCAAACAAAAAGAAGTGGTGGCCAGCATCACCAAGCTGAATTTAAACCAGAATAAAATCAAACGTTTGACCAACAAAATCAAAAACCTGGCCGACCGTTTGACCGAAGCCAAAAACGATATGCAGCGCTTTGACGATTATTTCGGCCCGTACGCCGACGTAAAAAAACTCGTCAACCGCTATAAAACCAAAAAGATTACCGACAAAGAATTTAAAAAAGCCACCAAATTCACCCTGCCGGAGCTGGAGCGCGCGCTTTCCAACATTGAAGACGTGCAAAGACGCCACGCCCAAATGGTGGATATGCTGCCGATGACCGAAAAGGAATTCATCGCGTTTAACGACCGCATCGTCTTCTTTGAAGATATGATTTTGCAGGACAAACTAAAACTCATCAAAGCCAACCTGCGCCTGGTGGTGTCCATCGCCAAAAAACACGTGAACTCCAACCTGGAACTGTCGGACCTGATTCAGGAAGGCGGCTTGGGGCTGATGAAAGCCGTTGAAAAATTTGAATACAAACGCGGGTTTAAATTCTCCACCTACGCCACATGGTGGATCCGCCAGAGCATCAACCGCGCCATTGCGGACCAGGCCAACACCATCCGCATCCCGGTGCATATGAAGGAATTGGTGTCCAAGCTTACCAAAGTAACCAACAAGTTCCGCCAGGAACACGGACGCGAACCCACGCTGGAAGATTATTCCAAAACGCTGCGCCTGTCGGTGGAAAAGGTGAAAAGCGTGCTTAAAATTATGCAGGACCCGATTTCCCTGTCCACCCCCATCGGCGAGGACGAGGATTCCAACCTGGAAGATTTTATTGAAGATAAGAACGGGCCGAACCCGACGAGCGCGGCCGTGGATTTCCTGCGCAAGCAGGAAGTGGCGGACGTGCTGGCCACGCTGTCCGAGCGCGAAGCCAAAATCATCAGCCTGCGCTTCGGCATTGATTCTGGTTATCCCCGCACCCTGGAAGAAGTGGGCAAAATGTTTAACGTTACGCGCGAGCGCGTGCGCCAGATTGAGGCCAAAGCCATTCGCAAGCTGCGCCACCCCAGCCGCACGAAAATGTTAAAAGACTACCAGGAAGCGTAATTTAGCGTTGCAAAACCCCCGGTCCCAACAAAGGCCGGGGGTTATATTTCATAAGTGCGCCAGGAAGCGATATTGCTTATATATTTGCCGTTAACAACCGTTCGCAGAAAAAGCCGGCGGGAGCCGTCCACCCCTGTTCCCAGCAGTAAATTTTTCCTTCCGATGTACTGTTTTTCACTTTATCATTCACATACGTAAATCCGGCACACTTATATTCCCCCGTGATAAAAGCGGAAGAAGAGAGGAAAAAAGAACCCGGAGCGTTGTTGATTACCAGCTCATAGCTTTTACCGGCGCGCACCGCATCCCCGGACGATACCGTCAGCGCACACTGACTGCCTTGCTGTGAACCAAAGCCGTCAAAATTTAAATCCAGTTCATCAAAGCGCGACGGATAATTTCCGTTGGCCATATAATACATCTCCTGCGCCTGGCCCAAAGCTTTTACCGCGGTCATCATTTCCACGGCGCGGGATTTCCATACCGCTTTTTCATACTGCGGCAGTGCGACTGCCGCCAAAATACCGATGATTAAAACCACCACTAACAGCTCTATTAGCGTAAATCCGAGACTTTTCTGCACGGGATATATCCCCCTATTTATATAAGTTGATATTC
>NZ_CAUDSG010000059.1:0-5223 GCF_958451995.1 Candidatus Avelusimicrobium alvi | reverse complement strand
ATAAAACGCTTCTCCCGCGTAAAACGGATTTTATAGACGGGCTAAAGGCCGGAGAAACAACAGCAACAACAGGGCTAAGACCTGCATAAAACGGCAAAACGGACACACCCATCCGGGTGGCCTGCAAGACCCCCTTCCAGGGGGCAGTTTTCTATGCGGGCACATCCGACTAATTGAGCCCCCCTGTTTAAACAATGCCGCTCACTCGCACACAGGCGCCCACAAAACGCCGTTCCCCTTTCGTCACCCTTGCATATTTACTAAAATTGAAACAATGGAAAAAGTAATTCTGGTGGGCGTGTCCCTCAAGACGGATACCTATGATTCCTCTTCTTTGGACGAACTCAAACGCCTGGCGCATACCGCCGGGGGCGAGGTGGCGCGCGTCTATCGCGTGCGCGTCAACGCGTTTAACGCGGCCACGCTTATCGGCGCGGGAAAAATGCAAGAAATTGCCGAAGAAGTGCGCCTGACGGAAACGCAAACCGTCATTTTTGACGACGAAATCTCCCCCGCCCAGCAGAAAAACCTGGAAAAAGTCATCCCCGCCAAAGTAATAGACCGCACCCGTTTGATTTTGGATATTTTCGCCCAGCGCGCCCGCACGCAGGAAGGGAAACTGCAAGTGGAACTGGCGCAGTTAAAATACCTGCTGCCCCGGCTGGGCGGCCAGGGCACGGCGCTTATGCAGCAAAAGGGCGGCATCGGCCTGCGCGGCCCCGGCGAAACCAAACTGGAATATGACAAACGCCGCCTGCGCCTGCGTATCAGCAAGCTGGAAAAAGAAATTGAACAGGTAAAAAAAGAACGCGGCCTGCGCCGCGAGCGGCGCGGCCAAATCCCGCTGCCGCAAATAGCCGTGGTGGGCTACACCAACGCCGGGAAAAGCACGCTTCTAAACGCGCTGACGCGCCAAAACGCCGTGTATGCGGACGATAAACTTTTTGCCACGCTGGACCCCACCACCCGCCGCGTGCGTATGCCTGCGGGCGGCGAAATGCTGTTTACCGATACCGTCGGATTTATCCAAAAGCTTCCGCACAGCCTGGTAAGCTCCTTCCGCGCCACGCTGGAAGAAACCACGTTTGCGGACGTTATCCTGCACGTGCAGGACGCTTCTTCCCCCTCTCGGCCCCGGCAGGCCGATACGGTGCGCCGCATCATCACCGAACTGGGCGCGCAGCAAACGCCGGTGATTGACGTATTTAATAAAACCGATTTGCTCTCCCCCGCCCGCCGCGCGCTCCTGCAGGCGCAAAACCCCGCCGCCGCGCTCATCAGCGCGGGGCAAGGCCTGGGCCTGACGAGTCTGCTTGAAAAAGTGGAAGAAGCCGCCGCCCGGAAATGGAAACTGCGCCGTTTAAGCCTGCGTCCCGACCAGCTGGGTTTATTGGGCAAAATCTACGAAAAAGCCATCGTTACCGGACGCCAAGAAAAACCGTCCGGGGCCCTGGAACTTACCTTGATGGCCACGGACGGCAATTATAACAGCCTGCTTAAACGGTTAAAACTGCATTGAAGCGGCGTTGGCGGCCTCCACCACGGCCGTAAATTTTTTCTTGGAAGGAACGGCAAATTCGGGCAGTACGCTTACGGTGCGCAGATGGGGCACTTTATTGCGGATGAAATTCATCGTCGCCCCGTTAAAACCCGTAAACATAAAATAATCATGCGCGTTTTTAAGCGTCAGCACGGTATTGCCCTCTCCGTCCTGGAACGAAGCGCTGCCGTCTTTGGCGTATAACAAAGACGACACCACCCCCGCCAAATCGCCCGAGCGCGTAAACACGCCGCCGCCGGAATTGCCCCGGCGCACGCCGAACCCCGGCGAAAGAAAATGCTGTAGTTCATCCACAAAATACACATCCCCGCCGCCTGCCAGATAGGAGATATTCCCGTCCGTCACTTTCGGCACCACAATACCGGGCCGCAAACGCACGGTGGACACGCCGGACACGTTCAGCAGCCTTGCGCCGGAAGCGTTTAGCTGGAGCTGGGCCTCCGGGTCAAAACGCAGGAGTTTTTCAAACTCCGTGCGGGTGAGGGGCTGTCCGTCCTCGGTGCGGGTATAGGAATACTCGGCCTTCTGCGCGTTAAAACGGATTAACGCCGCATCCACGCCGCTGATGCGGTTCTGCCCCGGGAAAAAACCGCCGTAAATAAACACCGCCGGCGAAGTGGTGCTGTGCTTCACGCGCACGCGGGCCGTCAAATCCGCCGATTGTGCAAGCGTAATCTCCACGGTGCACGGCCGCGTGGCGCAGGCCGAATAGACGCAATGGGCCGAAGTTAAAAACCAATCCGGATGCAGCCGCACGGCCTGGCAGTTATACACGGCAACCTGCGTATTAAAGGTTTGGTCCGTAGGCCAGGAGGCAATTTCTTTTTGCACCAGGAAAGCATTTTCATTAATCGGCGCGGGCCCCGGCTCCGCCGCGTACAGCGCGGGGGCCAAACACCCTATAAATAAAAGAGAAAGAAAGTTTTTCATATTCTTAGTGTATATAAAAAAGCCTTAAAATTCCATCATTACCCGCAGATACGGCCTTTTCACGGCTTCTAAATTTAATATAATGAATATATGACTATGACTGTTATTATTCTCGTCTTGTTCAGTTATTTACTCGGGTCCGTTCCCACCGGCTACCTGATTGCCAAGCGCGTAATGGGCATTGACATCCGCCAGCACGGCTCCGGCAACCCCGGCGCGGCCAACGTATACCGCACGGTGGGCAAATGGGCCGGTATTGCCACTTTTCTAGTGGACGGTTTAAAAGGGTTCATCCCGGTGTGCCTCGCGCGCCACTACTGCCCGGACGACTACTGGGTGGCCATCGGCTGCGGCGTGATTGCCATTCTGGGCCATATGTGGACCATTTACCTTAAATTCCGCGGCGGCAAAGGCGTGGCCACTTCCGCCGGCGTATTCGCCGCTCTGCTCCCCATCCCCACGGCCATCGCGTTTGCTTCTTTTGTCGTCTGCGTGGCCTTATGGGGCCGCATTTCCATCGGGTCCATCTGCGCGTGCATCGTGCTTCCCATTTCCAGCTATTTTATCGGCAATCATCCGCTGTCCGTAGATTTGATGGTTACCGCCGTGGGCGCGCTGGTGATTTACAAACACGTCCCCAATATTAAACGCCTCCTTCAGCAAAAAGAACTGAAATTTGAGGACGGCGCCAAAAAGAGAAAAGAGCATGAAAATAAATAAAATCACGGTATTCGGCGCGGGTATTTGGGGCAGCGTCATCGCCCAGCATCTGGCGCGCAAAGGCTACAATGTGTCCCTGTGGGAATACAACGAGCAGCTGTTAAACGTGCTTAAAACCATGGGCCGCCATCCCAACATCCCGAATTTTAAAATCCACGACAATATCCGCCTTACGGACAGCGTGGAAGAAGCCGTAAAAGATACCGATTTGATTATTTTCGTTATTTCCTCCAAGGCCATCCGCGCCTTCTGCCGCGAACAGCTAAAACCCCTGCTCGCCGGGCGGGCGGTGCCGGTGGTAAGCGCTTCCAAAGGCATTGAGGACAAAACTTTTAAAACCATCTGTGAACTGATTGAAGAAGAACTGCCCCAGTTAAAGGACAAAACGCTGGCCTTCTCCGGCCCGAGCTTTGCCCTGGAAGTGGCGCAGAACGTGCCCACCAAAATTATGCTGGCGGGCAAAGACCCGGCGCTTGTGGACGAAATCCGCGAAGTGATGAGCGGGGACCCGATTATCGTTGTGCCCGCGTCCGACCGGCGCGGCGTGGAATACGGCGGCGGCATTAAAAACGTGCTGGCCATCGGCTGCGGCGTGATTGACGGCATCGGAGACGGGGCCAACGCCAAAGCCGCGCTGATTACGCAGGCCCTGGAAGAAATGAACGATATTATCGTCAGCCAGGGCGGGCAGACGGGCACGGTATACAGCCTGGCCGGATTCGGCGACGCTATTTTAACCGGTATGTCCGCCATTTCCAGAAACCGCCGCCTGGGCGAAAAGCTGGGCTCCGGCCTGTCGCTGGAAGAAGCCAAGAAAGAAGTGGGCACCATCGCCGAAGGCGTAAACTCGGTGCAGAGCGTGTACGACATCGCGCGCAAAAACAATTTAAAAACCCCGATTGTGGACGCCATCTGGCAGATTGTGTGCCAGGGCAAAAAACCCTGGGTGCTGCTGCACGCCATGGGTTTTACCAACCGGGGCAATAAATAATTTAACCAAGCGGACTGCGGACGGGAAATCCTCCGCATACGGAGCCAAAGGCTCCCCACCGCCGACTAAGGACGAAAACAATGAATAAAGACGACGTTATCCGCCACCTTACCCGGCACGTTTTGGACAAGAAACAAGCCAAAATGTCCGTGGATAAGGTATTTGAAATTATTAAGCACGGTTTAAAGCGCGACGGAAAAGTGGTCATCAGCAATTTTGGCTCCTTCCATTTAAAAACGGCGCGCCCCGTTACGCGCCGCAACCCCAAAACGGGTGAAAAAGTGCAGGTGCCTTCCAAACAAAAAGTGCGCTTTAAATCCTCCGAAAATCTGCTTAAAAAATAGGCTTTTTAAAGTCTTTTCTCTTTCGCCCGGCCCGTTAAACGGCCGGGCGGAGTTTTTTGTTTCAATTTAAAAGCCCCGGACAACCGGGGCTTTTTACTGCTACATTGCGTATTCCAAACACGGCGCTTTGTTGCAGCTCCCCGCCGCGGCGTGTGTTTTTACCAATACCCCGCCCAGGCCGGCCAATAAAGCTTTTCCTTCCTCATCCGAGCCGGAGGCAAAGCAGGTTGTTACATCGGGATGTTGGGAATAATAAGTAGTGCCGGAGCCGTTTAGCCCGCCCCGGTAACAATGCAGGCGGTGCACAAGATCGGCGTCCGGGAATAAGGCCGCCATAGCCCCGCCGCCATTTACTTTAAACGCCCCCGAAACGGCAGAAAATTTAAAATAACATTTATCCGACGATTCTCCCCCGTCATCCGGCACCCGGCGCGCACACGGAAATTCCCAATCCAGTTCATCAAACCGGGTACTGTACCGGCCGTTGGCTAAATAAAAAATATGCTGTGCTTTGGACAGGCCGTCCAGATAGGTAAATACTTGCGTCATCTGTGCTTTGCGCACGGCGCGCTGATAGGAGGGCAGTGCCACAGCGGCTAAAATACCGATGATAAGCACCACTACCAACAGCTCTATAAGCGTAAATCCGAGGCTTTTCTGCACGGGATATATCCCCC
>NZ_CAUDSG010000058.1:0-6238 GCF_958451995.1 Candidatus Avelusimicrobium alvi | reverse complement strand
AAAAAAAAAAAACAAATCAAGGCCTTCCAGGCCCTGGAGACCTGGCCTTATCCAGGGTTAAAGCAATAAACGGTGCTATTAGATACTTGGGAGAGAAATATTTGGGGAACGCAAAAGCTTTGGGGAGACGGTTCTCTAGGTATACCGCAAACCAATGAAACTCCCCGGGCTGAAGCCCGGGGTGTTCTGTTAAGGTATTTATAAAAAACCCCGGAGAGTTATTCCCGGAGTTTGAAAGGATTTCAGACTGATTACAGTATTTCAAGCGGCGCAAATTTTAACATAAAGGTTCTTCTTACGCCATTGCCGAACAGCACCGTAATTTTGGCGCTGTCCCCCGAGCCGGCCACAGCCACAATCTTGCCTTGCCCGAACACTCCGTGCTTTACCAGTCCCCCTACGGACACGCCGTCGGCGTTTTTGGGGCCCGGTTCGGCCGGCGCCTGCGACGCGGCGGGAGCCGTCGGGAACGGGTAAGCCCGCCCTTTGGGATACGTCTGCGGCGCCTCGGGCTTGGCATACAAAGACCCCAGCCCGGCGGATTTGCCGTAGGAAGAAGACGTATAGTCCAAATCGTCGTCTTCAATTTCGTAGCCGTCTTGGTCGTAGCGTTTTTGGAAACGGCTTTTGCTGGCGTAGCCTTCAAAATTCTGATAACGGTTCCCGCCGAAACTGTTTTTCCCGCGCGAAAATCCGCCGCCGTAATTGCCGCCGCGGTACGGGCCGGAAGCGCCCGCGCCGTACAGCCCGTATTTGGCGCGGTAGTCGGTATAGCGCGGCTGGGCGGGCGTTTCGTGCACTTCGTTTTCATCCAAAAGCCCGCTTTCAAACAAAAAGCGCGACGGCAAATTGTTAAACAGCTGTCCGAATTTGCGGCGGGACTGCGCGTAAGACAAATACAATCTCTCCCGCGCGCGCGTCATCGCCACATAGCACAGGCGGCGTTCTTCTTCCAAATCGTCCTCGTTGTCGCGGCTGATGGGAAACAGCGTTTCTTCCAGCCCGGTTACAAATACGTCATCAAATTCCAGGCCTTTGGCCAGGTGAACCGTCATCAGCGTTACCGCGCCGCCCTCGCCGGCCTGGGAATCGTCCTCCCCCGACAAAAGCGAAATCTCCTGCAGGAAATCCGCCACCGAGGGTTCTTTTTCCCCCTTGCGGCAGCGTTCTTCGTATTCTTTTACGGCGTTGATAAGCGCGTCTAAGTTCTGCAGGCGGGATTCGGCCTCCGGGTCCTTTTCCATCTCGGCTTTCACCGCATCCATATAGCCCGATTCCACCAAAATTTTATGAAAAATATCCGCCGGGTCCGTCAGCAGCATATCGCCGCGCCAGTTTTCAAACAGCTGCACCAGCTTGACGGCGGCTTTGCCGGCCATAGAGCTTAAACCGGGCACATACGCCGCTTTTTTAAGCGCGTCATATAAGGACAGCTGATTGTTTTGCGCATATTCCATCAGCCGGTCCTGCGCCACTTTGCCCAGGCCGCGCGCAGGCGTGTTGATAATGCGCAGCAGGCTTACGTTATCGGCCGGGTTGACGAGCATACGCGCGTAGCACATAATATCTTTAATTTCCTTGCGGTCGTAGAAGCGCACGGTGCCGACCAGCCGGTACGGAATCTGGTAGCGGCGGAAATAATCTTCAAAACTGCGGCTCTGCGCGTTGGTGCGGTAGAACACGGCGATGTCTTTTAAACTGGCTCCTTCTTCGTCCACCAGCGCCTTGATGTTCTGGCTGACCCAGCGGGCCTCGTCGCCTTCGCTCATCACTTCGCGCACTTCAATGGGGTCGCCCTGGGATTTATCGGTAAACAGGTTCTTTTCTTTACGCTTTTTATTCTTGGTAATCAAGCGGTTGGAGGCTTCCAGAATGGCTTTGGTGGAACGGTAGTTTTGCTCCAGCGTAATCGTTTTAACGTCCTGGAAGTCTTTTTCAAATTCCAGGATATTGCGGATGTTCGCCCCGCGCCAGGAATAGATGCTCTGGTCCGGGTCGCCCACCACGCAGAGTTTGCGGCGTTTGGCCGCCAGCATTTTGGTAATAAGATACTGGGTATGGTTGG
Source organism: Candidatus Avelusimicrobium alvi (assembly GCF_958451995.1). NCBI lineage: Bacteria > Pseudomonadati > Elusimicrobiota > Elusimicrobia > Elusimicrobiales > Elusimicrobiaceae > Candidatus Avelusimicrobium > Candidatus Avelusimicrobium alvi. Next base: position 4,173 of record NZ_CAUDSG010000058.1, on the reverse strand, counting down.
TGTCCTGATACTCGTCCACCAAAATGTATTGGAAAAAATCCTGGTAATAGTTACGCACGTCCTCGTGGTCTTTTAACAGCACCACGGTTTTTACCAGCAAATCGCCAAAGTCCAGCGCGCCCGCTTCTTTAAGCTTCTGTTCGTAGCGGCGATACACTTCCGCGGCGCGGATTTTAAAATCCAGCCCGCTGGCCGTGGCGCTTTGCATCAGCGTATCGGGCGACACCATATCGTCTTTGGCGCGGGAAATCAGGCTGACGATTTGGTTGATTTCTTTCTTCGGGTCTTTAATGCCCATCTGCTGCAAAATCAGGCTGACCACTTTTTTCTGGTCCGAATCGTCGTAAATCGCAAAATCGCGCGACAGGCCCAGCGCCTGCGCGTTCTGGCGCAGCATACGCACGCCGAACGAGTGGAACGTGTGAATCCACACGCGGTTCCCCGCGCCGGGCACAAGGGCTTCCACGCGCTCGCGCATTTCCTGCGCGGCTTTGTTGGTAAACGTTACGGCCAAAATCCGGGCCGGGTTATACCCGTCCGCAATAAGTTTGGCTATTTTGGTGGTTAACGTTTTGGTTTTGCCCGTGCCGGCCCCGGCCACGATTAAGCACGGGCCTTCGTCGTAATTAACGGCTTCAAGCTGCTGCGGGTTTAACGATTTTAAAGAGTCTTCTAAAGTCATGGCGTTTATCTATCCTAAAAAATCAACGGTGCCGCCCGCGTTAAATAACGCGCCTGGCGTCAGTTCGCACGCCAGCGTATATTGCGGCGCAATGTCCTGCTTGGAGGTTAAGCCGAAGCGGCTCATCGGCGCAAAGCCGAACCGCCCGTAATACCCCGGGTCCCCCACCAAAAGACAGGAGTCATACCCCAGCTTGCGGGCCCGCAAGAACGCTTCTTCCACGAGTTTCGCCCCGTACCCTTTGCCTCGTTCCTCCAGCGCCACGCACAGCGGCGCCAGGATAAGGGCTGTACGTTCGGAACCGTTGTCGGAAGCGATATGCGTCTTCGTCAGCATAATATGCCCGATGATACGCCCGGCTTCCTCGGCCACCAAGGCCAGTTCGGCAATATACTTTGCACCCGCACGGAGCTTGTTTACAAAATCCTGCTCCGTACCGTCGGACACTTTGGCGGTTTTGAACGCTTCGCGGATGAAATCGTACAGGGCCGGGAAATCGGCCGGAGTTTCGGGTCTGATATTCATAAGATTATTTCAGCTTCAGCTGTACGAATGTTTCAATATGTTCGCTGTGCGGGAAGAAGTCAAACGCTTCCACGTGCAAAATGTCGTAGTGCCGGGTTAAAATTTTAAGGTCTGCGGCCAGCGTAACCGGGTTGCAGGAAATATACAGCACGTTTTCCACGCCCGATTCTGCCACCGCTTTGGCGGCTTTGGGGTGCATCCCGCCGCGCGGCGGATCCAAAATAATCAGCGCGTCCTTTTTTTCAATCGGCTGCTGTTTGACGAAATCTTCCACCTTCGCGCAGAAAAACTGCACATTGGTTACGCCGTTTATTTTGGCGTTTTCAATCCCGTTGTACACGGCCGGAGCCACGCTTTCCACACAGACGGATTTTTCGCACAAGTCCGCGCAGGAAAGCGAAAAACTGCCCGCGCCGCCGTACAAATCGTAAATCCGCCTGGGCGCCAATTTTTTAACGAGCGCGCGCACGCGGGAATACATCTTTTGCGCGGTAAGCGTATTGGTCTGAAAGAAAGACTGGGGCGAGAGTTTAAACGTCACTTCGCGCACCGTTTTGCCGGATTCGTCCGTCAGTACGATTTTTTCAAAAATATGGTCTTTGCCTTTCAGCACGCGCAAAGATTCCGGCGCGGCGGTATCCGCGAGGCCGTTGTTGACGGCCGCCATAATATGCGCGGACGGCATAACATTCTCCACCGCCTGCACAAAGGTTTTTTCGTTAAAATCGTCCGTTACGAACAGCACGACGATGGCCTCGCCCGTGTTTTTCCCTTCGCGCACCATAAGGTGGCGCAGCACGCCGGTGTGTTTGCGCTGGTCGTAGTATTCCAGCTTTTCGGCCCGGGCCCAGGCGCGGATGGACTGCAAAAGCGGGATGAGGCTCTGGTTAAACAGCGCACATTCGGCAATATCCACCGCGCGGTCCCAGCGGCCTTTTAATTTAAATCCCAGCGCGCTTTCAAACTCCAGCGGGCGGGTTTTGTTGGCCGGGTCCTTCCTGTCGTAATCTTCGCGCCATTTTACCTGGTGGCAGAAGCCCAGCTCCACTTTGTTGCGAAAATGCTTCGGCTCGTCCGTTACCGTAACCGGGATTTCCCCGTTCCAAAAATCTTTCAGCGTGTCCTGCAGTTTGGCACGCTTCTTGGCGACCTGTTCTTCGTAGGACAGGTTGAGTAACGCGCAGCCGCCGCAGGTGCCGAAATGTTTACAGGTAATATCAGGCATTGATTTTAAACAGGCAGACGTCGCCGTCCTTTACGATATATTCTTTGCCTTCCGAGCGGATAAGGCCGTGCTCTTTCAAGGCTTTTTCCGAACCGTATTTGACGAGATCGTCAAAGGTGTACACGTCGGCGCGGATGAAACCTTTTTCAAAATCGCTGTGGATTTTGCCCGCCGCCTGCGGCGCGGTGCAGCCCACGGGAATCAGCCAGCTGCGCACTTCCACTTCTTCGCCGGCGGTAAAATAGGTACACAGGTTGAGCAGTTTCATCCCTTCGCGCACGATTTTTTCAAGCCCGGTGTAATCGCTGCCGGTTTCCGACAGAAAGGCTTTCTTTTCCTCTTCGGAGAATTCCGCGATGTCCGCCTCAAACTTGACCGACAGCTCCACAAACCCCGCGCCGTTTTCCCGCGCGTATTTGGCCACTTTTTCGGCGTTTTCGGCGTTTCTCACCTCGGAATTATTGCCCACGTACAACACGGGTTTGGCGGTTAAAAACTGGTAATCTTTTAAATCTTCCGGCTCCAGCCCCAGCGAGCTGACGGGTTTGCCCTCTTCCAGCGCGGCCTTGACGGCTTTCATCTTTTCCCACGCGGCCACGGCATCTTTCTTGCCGCTTTTGGCGTTGGAGGCCAGGCGGTCGCAGATTTTCGTCGCGCTTTCCAAGTCCGCAAGCATCAGCTCGGTATTGATAACCTCAATATCGCGCAAAGGATCTACGGAGTTCATCACGTGCGTTACGTTTTCGTCGTTAAACAAACGCACGACGTGGATAATCGCGTCCACCTCGCGGATGTTGGCCAGGAATTTATTCCCCAGGCCCTCGCCCTGGCTCGCGCCCTGCACGATGCCGGCGATGTCCACAAATTTAATAAAAGCGGCGGTTTTCTTGGGCGGCTTGAACATTTCAAACAGCTTATCCAGGCGTTTGTCCGGAATGGGGACGATGCCGACATTGGGCTCAATGGTGCAGAACGGGTAGTTGCTGGCTTCCGCGCCCGCGCAGGTAAGCGCGTTAAACAGGGTGGATTTGCCTACATTGGGCAGGCCTACGATACCGATTTCCATATAGAAATTGCTCCTTGGGACGATGATAAAAGCGGACACTTCAAATTATGAAGTATATTTAGGTATATTTTAGCATTTTAAGCCGCCCGAAGCCACGCAAAACGCCCGGGCCAGGCACCCGGGCGTTTTTTACCGTAAAAACCTTTTGGCTACAGCCGATAGTGCATCAGCCCGTCGCTGTTGTCAAACGGCTCTTTGCCGCCCAGCGAAATGCACAAGCTGGTGGCTTCCTGATCTTCCTCCCGCGCCAGGCAAAAGCGCTGGCCGTCGCGCACGCCGCCGAACAACACGCGGTACCCCACATATTGATTGCCCGACGTACCCCGCTTACACAGCACCGAGTTCATGACCGTCGACCCCATATACAAACTGCAGGCATAACCGTTTAGAAAAACGCTTTTTTTGTCGGCGGAAAGCGTGCCGGGCAGGGTAATGTCTAAATCTTCCAGCGAAGAAGGATACGAGCCGTTGGCCATCTTATACACCAAGGCCGCCGCGGCTACGGCGTTAGCCGAGGTCATCACCTGCACGTAACGGCTTTTGGACACCGCCCGCTGGTACTGCGGCACCGCCACCGCCGCCAAAATACCGATGATTAAAACAACCACCAACAGCTCTATTAACGTGAATCCGAGGCTTTTCTGCACGGGATATATCCCCCTATTTATATAAGTT
>NZ_CAUDSG010000057.1:0-6709 GCF_958451995.1 Candidatus Avelusimicrobium alvi | reverse complement strand
CGGAATGTGCGAAGCTGAATAAAGATTACCCGTTATGTTCTGCCTTAATGGCGCGTGCGGACTACCGGAGCGGCGCGGAATGTGCAGGGGAACCGGAAGAGAAAGAATGTCCGGGCTCTTCTACGCAGTCGTGCGGGTGTAACAATGGCGGAACGCAAACGCGTACGTGCGATACGTCCACGGGTACGTGGAGCAGCTGGAGCGCGTGTTCCATTTCTGACGCTTGCAGCTGTGAAGGGGAAAGCACGCGTGCATGTGGATGCCAGGGGAAAGGCACGCAGACGCGCACGTGCAACACTTCCAACGGTACGTGGGGAGAATGGGGCGCTTGCTCCATAGCCGATGAGTGCGAATGCACGGGAACGAAGCCGGAAGAAAGCCAGACGTGCAACGACTGCGGCACACAGACTCGTTCTGTAACGTGTAACGCTTCTACGGGAGAATGGAGCACGGGTGCGTGGGGCGAATGCAGCAAGACGGAAGAAGAATGTTTGGAAGAACAGGATTGCTGTTCGGATTCCCTGTCGGAAAGTGCGTTTAAAGAATGTCTGGCGGCCAAATACGGTTTATCTTCTACCGAATATGTTTGCGCCAACGGCACAAATCTCGGTTATCACGCGGATATCGGCTCTATTTCCGGTGCGGCGGCCTGCGCGAGCAAACTGGTAGGCTTTGGCTGCTTCCTGCGTGCGGCCAACGGCCGGTGCGAGTCCTCGGATACGTACTGCCAGCAGCTGCGTTCCGATAATATCGGCTGGATCAGCGGCGGCTTTAAAAAGTATGCCTGCTCGGGCGCCACGCCGAATATTTCTGCTCCTACGCCTGTGGAGCCAGAAGAACAGTGGACATGGCAGACGGCGGATTGGTCCAACTCGTTAATCCGCAACGGCTCGTGCAATTCTATGAATCCGAGCGCCATTGTTGCCGAGCATTGTGCCTCTTCTAAAGCGATGAATGGCATGGTAGACTCCTGCCCGTCAACTCCTACGGAAGGCGTTCAATGTCAGTTGTCTTGCCGGTTGGGCGGAAAAGTATATCCGAAAGGTACGCTGATGAACTATGATCAGTTGGTAGCCAATCATACGGTGCTGAGCGCGTTTAATGATGTGAGCTGTACGTGTTTGGGCAGTATGGTAGGCAGTGGTCCCGATGCACATTGCGGTGGTAACCAGGCGTGTCATACCATCTGTGTTATTCCGTATACGCACACGGTGAAATACGCCGTTAAACAATAACGGTTTTGCTTAAACGGAAATTTAACGGGGCCTCCTGTTTAGGGGGCCCCGTTCTTTTGCCGCTTGGGCAGAAAAAACCGGCGGAAAAAATGAGGCTTCTTCGCCCCGTATTTGGTAAAATATATGGGAAAGATTTACTTTTATATAGGAGACCAGAATGAGCTGCGAAAAATGCACCCCTGAAGTACAAAATATGTGCTGCGTCTGCAAAGGCGCCAAGCACGACCCGGCCCCGATTCCTGAAGAAGGCAAATGGGTCAAAGCCAAACAAATTACCGACATCAGCGGTCTTACCCACGGCGTAGGCTGGTGCGCTCCCCAGCAGGGCGCGTGCAAGCTGACCTTGAACGTTAAAAACGGCGTGATTAAAGAAGCCCTGGTGGAAACGCTGGGCTGCTCCGGCATGACCCACTCCGCCGCCATGGCCGCGGAAATCCTCCCCGGCAAAACCATTTTGGAAGCTCTAAATTCCGACCTCGTTTGCGACGCCATCAACACCGCCATGCGCGAACTGTTCCTGCAAATCGTCTACGGACGCACGCAGAGCGCGTTTTCCGACGACGGCCTGCCGATCGGCGCCGGCATGGAAGACTTGGGCAAAGGCCACCGCTCCCAAATCGGCACGATGTACGGCACCGAAGCCAAAGGCGCGCGCTACCTGGAAATGGCCGAAGGCTACGTGCTGGAAATCGGCTTGGACAAAAACAGCGAAATCATCGGTTACAAATTCGTCAACCTGGGCAAAATGATGGACGCCATCAAGAAAGGCGAAGACCCGAAAACCGCGTTTGAAAAGAACGTCAACAAATACGGCCGCTTTGACGAAGCCGTCAAGAAAATTGACCCCCGCAAAGAGTAAGCCCAGGAGAAAATGAATATGATTACGTTTGAAGGATACGAAAGAAGAATTGATAAAATCAACTCCGTTTTGAAAGAGAACGGCATCGCCTCCTTGGAAGAAGCCAAGGAAATCTGCACCAAAAAAGGCATTGACGTGGAAAAAATCATCAAGGGCATCCAGCCCATCGCTTTTGACAACGCCGTCTGGGCTTACACCGTCGGCGCGGCCATCGCGCTTAAAGCCGGCGTAAAAACCGCCGCCGAAGCGGCCGAAAAAATCGGCGTGGGCCTGCAGAGCTTCTGCATTCCCGGCTCGGTGGCCGACCAGCGCGCCGTAGGCCTCGGCCACGGCAACCTGGGCGCCATGCTGCTTAGAGAAGAAACCAAATGCTTCTGCTTCCTGGCCGGCCACGAAAGCTTCGCCGCCGCCGAAGGCGCCATCGGTATCGCCCGCACCGCCAACAAAGTGCGCAAAGAACCCCTGCGCGTTATTTTAAACGGCCTCGGCAAAGACGCCGCCTACATCATTTCCCGCATCAACGGCTTCACCTCCGTGGAAACGGAATATGATTACAAAACCGGCAATTTGAAAATCGTGAGCGAAAAAGCGTTCTCCGACGGCGACAAAGCCAAAGTGAAATGCTACGGCGCCGACGACGTAAACGAAGGCGTCGCCATTATGCGCCACGAAGGCGTGGACGTTTCCATCACCGGCAACTCCACCAACCCGACCCGCTTCCAGCACCCGGTAGCCGGCACCTATAAAAAATGGGCGACCGAAAACGGCAAGAAATACTTCTCCGTGGCTTCCGGCGGCGGCACGGGCCGCACGCTCCACCCGGACAATATGGCCGCCGGCCCCGCTTCCTACGGTATGACCGACACCATGGGCCGCATGCACGGCGACGCGCAGTTCGCCGGCTCTTCCTCCGTGCCCGCGCACGTGGAAATGATGGGCCTTATCGGTATGGGCAACAACCCGATGGTCGGCGCGACGGTAGCCGTTGCGGTGGCCATTGCCGAAGCGAAATAGCACAGCTGTTTTGGACGAAAAAACCGCTCCCGCAAGGGGGCGGTTTTTTGTCGTCCCGTAAGCGGCGGCGCGGGTTTGCGGTGCGGAAAAATCCGCCCCCTGTTATGCGGGAAACTAATCCTTTTTGGCCGGCGGCGGCCAGTTGAAAAAAAACGTTTTTCCAGCAATACTATCAGTATAGAAGCAATTACAGCCGGGGCTGGAGGTGGGGTTATGAAAAATTTATTCGGAAGATACGGGTGGGTGCTGGCTTTGCTGACGGTGGCGGGCGCGCTGATGATGATTGGCTCGTCGCCGGTGTCGGCGGAGCAGTCCCCGTTTGCCGAGCTGCGCCGGCAAATGCCCGCCAAGCTGGACTTGCTGAGAGAACGCGTCAACGAAGCGGGCGGGCAGGACCTAAGTTTGGCGCTGTTGCTGGCTTCCCAAAACGAGGACGCCCGTCTGGTGGCCTCTACCGTGCTGGTGTACCAGCAGCACCCGCGCGAGCGCAAGCTGGCGGTGCTGTTGGCCGCGGCGGTGAAATACCATCAGGAGCTGAGCCTGATGCAGCGGGTGGAGGACAAATCGTTAAAGCAGGCGCTTTCGCAGGCCCCGGAGGAGATGGCCGGCATCAACGGTATGTTTCAGACGGTGGAGGAAATGCTGGCTATGTCGCCCGAGCAGTTAAAAGCGGCGGTGGCTAAAGCCCAGCAGTACAATATGCAGCGCAAAGCGGCCGAAGCCGTCAGGCGCACGGTCACGCATCATATGGGCCGGCAGGCCGCAGATAAAAAGAGTTGAGGAGGGTTAAGCTTTTGTAAAAACGGGGCGGGATTTATTTCCCGCCCCGTCTTTTGTGCCGGATAAATTAATGCGCCAGCACCCGCCACGCCGTAATGATACCCAGCGTCAGGATGAGTCCGCCCGCGGCGGCTATTATTTCGGCGGGTTTGGGCTTGGCGGGGACGGGGTCTTTGGGCAGGGCGTTTAAACGGTTTTGAAGGGCCGCCGGAGCCCCGCAGAAAAAAGCGTAGCAAATCAGGCGTTCGGGCCAGCGCGTAACAAAAACGGCGCCCGCCAGGCCGCCCAGCCACAGCGTGCCCCACACCCACGGCGGAAGAGGGGCTTTTTTATGCATATATTCGCAGGTGCGGGCAATCAGCGCGTTTAACGGGAAGAACGTAATCAGTCCGCCCAGCGTACGCACGAGCGGGCCGCCTTTTAGCGGCTTTCCGTCCAGGCGTTTAAATCCGCGTCCCGCGGCCTGCCATTGGCGGTATATCCAATAAAACGAGAATAATCCGCCGCTTGCCGCGTTGAGCAAAAACAGCGTGCGCGCGCCGATGAAATAAAACATATTGGAAAGGCCTTTTTCTTTTAATTCCCGTCGGCGCTGCTGACGCCGGGCTTCGGTAACGTAGGTCCATTTTTTAAGGCTTAGCGCGTAGGCCGCGTACAGAACGGCGAGAATGCCGAGCATTTGAATGATTCTTTCCATATGCCTATTATAAATAATTTTGGGGCGGGGTGTGTGCGGCCGGGAAACAGTTAAGCAGAAGCGCTTAAAAAATACTAAAATATATATATCTGCAAACCGAATTTTAATCAAAGGCCTGCGCGCCTTTTGGTATAGAAGCCCCCGCGGTTGTTTGGAGGGGGATTTTTGTGGAAATTAATCAGGAAGATACAGACTGAAATATGAACAACACCCGCCAGGACGTACGCAACGTGGCCATTATCGCCCACGTAGACCACGGTAAGACCACCATCGTGGATTCACTCCTTAAATTTGCCGGAGAATTTAAAGTAAAAGAGGACCAGGCGCAGGACACCGTTTTGGATTCCAACCCGCTTGAGCGCGAGCGCGGAATCACCATTTTGGCCAAATGCACCTCTATCGGCTATAAAGGCCATACCGTTAATATCGTAGACACGCCCGGCCACGCGGACTTCGGCAGCGAAGTGGAGCGCGTACTGCGCATGGTGGACGGCGCCATTTTGATGGTGGACGCGGTGGAAGGCCCCATGCCCCAAACCCGCTTTGTATTAAGAAAAGCCCTGGCCCTGGGCCTGCGCCCGATTGTGGTTATCAATAAAATGGACCGCGAACACGTGCGCCCCAGCGAAGTGGTGGACGAAGTGTTCAACCTCTTTATGGAGCTGGGCGCGACGGACGAACAGCTGGACTTTCCGATTATTTACGCCTCCGGCCGCGCCGGCTGGGCGAGCCTGAAAATGGAAGAAAAGGGCAGCGACATCGCCCCAATTCTGGACACGATTTTAACCCACGTTCCCGCGCCGGAAGCGATTCTGGACGCGCCGCTTCAAATGCAGGTAACCATGCTGGATTACAATAACTTTTTGGGCCACGTGGGCATCGGCCGCATTTTGGCGGGCAGCATTGCCAAAGGTCAGCAGGTGGCGCTTATTCATCACGACGGTTCCGTCACCAACGCCAAAGCCGCCAAAATTGAACGCTTTTTGGGGCTTGGCAAAGTGGAAGTGGAAAACGCCACGGCGGGGGACATCGTGTCCATCGCCGGATTGGAAGGCGTGGACGTGGGCGATACCATCTGCCGCCCGGACGCTTTAAAGCCCCTGCCGCCGCTGGCTATTGACGCGCCGACCATGTCCATGGACTTTATGGTAAACGACAGCCCGTTCTCCGGCCGCGAGGGCAAATTCGTTACCAGCCGCCACTTAAAAAACCGCCTGGAAAAAGAAGCCCAGACCAACGTGGGCCTGCGGGTGGAACAGCTGGAAGGCGAAGGAAAATTTAAGGTATACGGCCGCGGCGAGCTGCACCTGACGATTTTAATTGAAAATATGCGCCGCGAAGGCTTTGAACTGGCCGTTTCTTCCCCGGAAGTGATTTATAAAGAAGAAAACGGACAGCTCTTAGAGCCTATGGAATACCTGATTTTGGATATTAAATCCGAATTTCAGGGCGCGGTTTTCACCATGCTGGGCACCCGCGCGGCCAAGCTGGAAAATATGGTTTCCGAAGGCGAAGACCGCCTGCGCTTGGAATACCTGATTGCCTCGCGCGCGCTGATTGGTTTTAAAAACGAATTCTTGACCAATACGCGCGGCACCGGCATTATGCACCACAGTTTCCACGGGTATTACCCCAAAGTTAACCTGCCGGATTTGCGCCGCAACGGCGTGCTGATTGCCAAAGAAGACGGGGAAACCACTCCTTACGCTTTGTTCGCGCTGGAAAACAACGGCGAACTCTTTTTAGGTCCGGGCGTAAAAGTGTACGCGGGGGAAATCGTGGGCCAGAACGCCCGCTCCAACGATCTGGTCGTCAACCCCTGCAAGGCCAAACATTTAAGCAATATGAGAAGCAAAGCGAGCGACGAGTCCTACGTGCTCACGCCGCCGCGCACCATGAGCCTGGAACAGGCCGTGGAATATATTGCGCCGGACGAACTGGTGGAAATTACGCCTTCTTCCCTGCGCCTGAGAAAGAAGATTCTTTCCCATCTCCTCAGAAAGCGCACCGAAAAAGCCGCGGAGCTGGCGGAAGAGGAAGAGGCGTAAAACCGCGCCGCCGGGGGGTAGCCTCCGGGCCGGAGCTGTTTGCCCGCTTATTTGCTAAAAGGCCCGCGCCGCATTT
>NZ_CAUDSG010000056.1:0-6758 GCF_958451995.1 Candidatus Avelusimicrobium alvi | reverse complement strand
GTTGGAGTGCGTGTTCCATTTCTGACGCTTGCAGCTGTGAAGGGGAAAGCACGCGAGCGTGCGGATGTCAGGGGAAAGGCACGCAGACGCGCACGTGCAACACTTCCAACGGTACGTGGGGAGAATGGGGCGCTTGCTCCATAGCCGATGAGTGCGAATGCACGGGAACGAAGCCGGAAGAAAGCCAGACGTGCAACGACTGCGGCACACAGACTCGTTCTGTAACGTGTAACGCTTCTACGGGAGAATGGAGCACCGGTGCGTGGGGTACCTGTTCTAAAACGCAGGAAGAATGTGACGCGGAACAGGACTGCTGTTCGGACTCGGTTTCCGACTTTACGGCGTGTATTTTGAAGCAATACGGAGCGGACTCTGCTGAATATGTTTGCGCGAACGGAAGCAATATCGGTTACGACGCGTATATCGGCTCTATTACCGGTGCGGCGGCCTGTGCGAGCAAACTGGTAGGGTTTGGCTGTATGGTGCGTGCGGCGAGCAACAAATGCACCGCTTCGGACACTTACTGCCAAAAGCTGCAGACGCTTAACAGCAGCTGGATTAGCAGTGGGTTTAAAAAGTACGCCTGCACAGGCGATACGCCGAATGTTCCCAAACCGGAAACGCCTACGACACCTACGGACCCGAATCCCGGAACGTTTAGCTGCTGCCGCATAGAGATTTCGGAAGAAACTTTCCACTATACGGATTCTAGAGGCCAGCAGGCTTGCTTAAACTCAGTGGGTACTGCCGCTCAGTGCCCGTCTCACCTCCAGCCGGGCTTAAAAATGAACGGCTCTCACGGGGGACTAAACTGCACTTATAGAGTAAACTGCCCGGCGGGTACGAACTCGTACACCGTGTTTGGAAGTGTGCAAAAATTAAAATGCAGAAACTATGGCGACACTTGCACCGCAGACGAAGTAGTGTGGTTGTAAACCGCCTCTTACTTGAGTGATACATACGCCCGGGCTGTAGTTGGCCGGGCGTATTTTTCGGGTTGTAAAAAGTTTTATTCCGCGCGGCGGTCTATTACGTAGTGGCTGTTTTCTTCGTGCTTTTTGGCCAGGCACTTTAGTTCGCTTCCAATGTTGCTCACCATCGCAAACGACGTCATCGGCCGTTTGGTGTTGTGCACGATGCCGATGCCGATGGAGAGGAAACGGAATTTTTCCAGCTCCCCTTTGCGGTTGGTGGACACCATATAGCCGTTGGCGCGGTCTTCGTCGTTGTAAAACGTGGGGGCCAGGGCGTCGGTCTTGGCGGTAATTTCCCGGGCGATGGCTTCGGCCTTGTCAAACGCGCAGACGACGATAAAATCATCCCCGCCGATGTGGCCTACAAAAGAGGTCGGGTCCTGCGCGGCGGCGCGCACGATGATTTCGGACTCGGTTTTCAGCACGCGGTCCCCCGCTTCAAAGCCGTATTTATCGTTAAAAGATTTAAAATTGTTTAAATCGCAGTACAGCACGGCAAAGGGCCGTCCGCCCGCAATTTCCGCTTCCACCCGCGCCTGGATGGACGGGTTGCCGGGCAGACGCGTGAGCGGGTTGCTGTCCATTTTTTGTTTATTGCGTTTAAGGAGCAGTTTCACGCGCGCGACAATTTCATCCTCGTCGGCGGGCTTGGTAAGGTAGTCGTCAATATCCAGCCCCAGGCCTTCCAGCTTGGTGGATTTGTCCGTTACCGCGGTAAAAATAATGATGGGCGTATGCAAATATCCCGTGCGGCTGCGCACTTCCTGCACCACTTCAAAGCCTGTTTTTTTAGGCATTTCATAGTCCAGAATAAGCAAATCGGGGTTTTCTTTATATGTTTTTTCCAGTGCGTCCTGGCCGTCTTCGGCTTCCACTACGGTAAAGCCGGCGTTCGTCAGGATTTCGGACACCAGAAAGCGGATGGCGCGGGAATCGTCCGCCAGCAGAATTTTCGCATTGTGTTCCATATGCATATTAAATGAAATATTGCTCCCCGGCGCAAGGGTCCCTTTTTTCGTATAATTTGAGTATGACTTACGCAATTTTATTTATCGGCGTGCTGTTGTTTTTGGGGCATATTTTCTCGTCGCTGTTTGAAAAAACGCGCCTGCCGGACGTGCTGCCTTTGATGGTGCTGGGGATGCTGATGGGCCCGGTACTTCAGATAGTAAGCCCGGAGTCGTTTGGCGAAGCGGGGCAGATTTTCACCACGCTTGCGCTGATTGTCGTGCTGTTTAAAAGCGGTATTGATTTCAGGATTTTATCCCTGCGCGGCGCCGTGGGCCAGGGCCTGCTGCTTACCACGGTGTGTTTTGTGCTGATTACGGCGATTATCGCTTTTATCGCCCAGCGGGTGCTGGGCATCCCGCAGACGTACGCGCTGATTATCGGCGCCATCGTGGCGGACAATTCCACCGCCATCATTACGCCTATGCTGGCCAAGCTCCAGGTGTCCAAAACCGCCAAAACCATTTTGTTTCTGGAAGCCAATTTAACGGGCGTCTATTCCATTGTGCTGGCGCTGGCGCTGTTGTCGGCCGCGTCGCACGGGAGCCACGTCTCCGCCGGAATGCTGGCGGCGGACGTGCTTAAATCGTTTGGCATCGGGATTGTGTTTGCGCTGGCGGCGGGATTTTTCTGGATGAGCATTTTAAACCGGGTGCGGCGGCTGGAAAACGCCATCTCGCTGACGTTCGCTTTTGTACTGCTGGTATACAGCGTAAGCGGGCTTATCGGCGGGGACGGCGCTATCGCCACGCTGGCTTTCGGCGTGGTGGCGGGGAATATCCGCCTGATTAAACGCATGTGGCTGCCAAAGCTGGACTTCCGGCACCTGCTGTCTTTAAACGGCGGGGAAAAAGATTTTTTTGACGAAGTGGAATTTATTTTTAAAACGCTGTTCTTCGTGTATATGGGTATTTGTATGCGCATCGGCCGGGTGGATTTGCTGGCCATCGGGTTTGCGCTGGCGCTGGCTAAAATTATTTTCCGCGCGCCGGCGGTGAACTACTGCGTGTCCAAAAAAATTACGCGGGCGGACTGCTCCGTTATCCTCGCGATGTGCCCCAACGGGCTGGTCAGCGCGGTGTTGGCGGCGATGATTGCCTCGCAGCTGCCCGGCGAGGGGGCCGTGATTCAGGACGTGATTTACGCGGTGATTTTCTTTAGCGTGATTTTGTCCAACCTGATGTCTTTCCGTATTGAAAAAGGCGGACTGAAATGGGTGGGAAAAGCCATGTTCTACCGCCACGCGGCAGAGGGCCCGACGGCGGACGTAAAGCCAAGCGGGGCCGCGGACGGCTCAAACGCTTTGCCGGAGGGCGCTTCCGCGCCGGATAATGCTCCCGCCCCGGCGGAACATCCCGCCGCTTCCGGCGAAAACGCGCCGGACGCGCCGGCCCCGGCGGATGAAAATCACCCTTCTTAATTGACTAAGCCGTTAAAAACGCCCCGGATACTGTCCGGGGCGTTTTGATATCAGGCGGCACCATTACGGTTTGTATATAAAGGACAGCAGGTTTGTTTTTTCGTGGTCCCTGCGCCAGGAAAAGAAGTTTTCCCTGTCGCCGCAGGTGCAGTAGTACGGCGTTTTTACGTCCGCCGCCGTGAGGCCCGCCAGCTCCAGCTGCAGGAGAATTTCCGTATTTAAATTGACGAAAATTTTGCCGTCTTTGCGGATGACGCTTTGGGCGGAAAACTGGGCGGCCACGTCTTCCTGTACTTCAAAACAGCAGCTCTGGATGTGCGGCCCCAGCCAGCCGGAAATAACGCCCCGCGCGCCGGCATTTTTCATCTCCACGGCCGTTTTATAAGGTAACTGCCCCGCTACGCCGCGCCAGCCGCAGTGCGCCAGCGCAAAAACGTCCGCGGTTTCATCCCACAGAAAAAGCGGCACGCAGTCCGCCGTCAAAACAGCCGCGCCCCAGCCCCCGCAGGAAAAAAGCCACGCGTCGGCGTCTTGCACCGGCTGGTTTTGAAGGGACAGGGCGTCCGCGTCCGAGGCGATGCGGATGATCCGGTCGCTGTGGGTTTGGTGAAAGTGTAACATCCGCTGCGGCGGGATGCCCAATTCCCCGTATACGGGGGTTTGCGCGGCGGTGTCGCGCATATTGCCCGCGTGGCGGGAGAGGGTTCCTCCCACCAGGCCCAGCGACAGCATGCGGTTGTCTGCGTATATTTTCATTGGTTCAGTTTTTTAAGGCGCACCGCGCCGATTCTGTCCGCCAGCAGGTATTCGGCCAGGCGTTTAAAACGCTTGGGGTCGTCGCTGGCGTAGACGCGCACGCGGCCTTTGCCTTTGGTTTCGGCCTGTCCGCGCGCGGTTAAAAAGGCGCGGGCGGCTTCGGCCAGCGTGTCGGCCGAGTCCACCAGGGTTACGTTTTTGCCCAAAATTTTGGCAATCACGGGTTTTAATACGGGGTAATGCGTACAGCCCAAAATAACGGTGTCCGCCCCGCTTTTTTTAACGGGCGCGAGGTATTCTTCGGCAATCAGCCCGGCGGCGGGTTTTTTGCCCCAGTTTTCTTCCACCAGCGGCACGAACAGCGGGCACGCCTGCTGGAAAACGCGGGCTTTTTTATTGCGTTTGGCCACGGCTTTTGGGTAAGCCCCGCTTTTTACCGTCCCTTCCGTGCCCAGCACGGCGATGCGGCCGTTGCGGGTGGTTTGGACGGCCTTTTGCGCGCCGGGTTCAATTACGCCCATAACGGGCACGGAAATTTGTTTGCGCAGTTCCGCCAGCGCCTGGGCGGAAGCCGTGTTGCAGGCTACGATGATGAGCTTGACGTTTTCCTGCTGTAAAAAACGGGCAATAGCCAGTGAAAAGCGCGTAACCGCGGCCTTGGATTTGGAGCCGTAAGGCACGTTGGCGGTATCGCCGAAATAGATAAGGTCTTCCTGCGGCAGTTCGCGGCGCAGGGCGTTTAAAATAGTCAGCCCGCCCAGGCCCGAATCAAAAACGCCGATGGGTTGTTTTTTCATATTCCTTATTATATTAATTATCGCTCTATTGGAACAAAAGCCTTTCTTTGTGCTAGAATATCTTTATGTTTAGAAAGACGATATTTCTGTTGGCGGGCGTTTTTGTGTTATGCACGGCTCTGTGGGCCGCGCCGGCCAAACAGGGCGCCCCGCTGATTGTGGGGGGGAACTTTTCCGCCCAAACCAATACGCCTTCCAAAGCAGAAGTCTTCAACCAAAAAGCCCGCAACGCGGAAATCGCTTCTTTAAACGACAAGCTGAAAAACAAACGCTTTCACGAAGTGATTAGACGCATCAACGAACTGACGGCTAAAAATTTTCTGGACAACCGCTTCCACCTTTTGCTTGCCATCGCTTACGACGGTTTGGGCAAATACGACGACGTAATTTATTCCGCCGGCCAGGCCATTGCCGTGGCCCCGCAGGATCCGCGCGCGTACAACCTGCGCGCCGAGGCGTATTTACGGCTGCAAAATTACGAGCGCGCCCGCATTGACGTAGACGCCGCGCTTAAACTGAACCCTTCTTCGCGCATGGCGCAGAGAATACAAAAAGAGCTCAACGAAAAAACTTTTGTCAAAACCGTATCCGAGCCGGAAAAACCCGTACAAAAACATCCCGCCCCGCGCTGGGTGACGCTGTATTTTATTGCGGTGTTCGTCGCGGTGCTGCTGTTTGTGTATTGGCGGTATGAAGACGTGTTCCGCCAGCCGAAAAATGCGTTTTCGCGCCGCGAAGTGGAAGTGAAAGAACAGTACGATTTCATCCGCCAAATCGGCGAAGGCGGCATGGGCAAAGTGTTTGAAGCGTACGACAAAGTGTTAAAACGCAAAGTCGCCATCAAGCGCGTGCGCCCGGAACTGGTGCGCAGTTCGTACGTGCGCGAACAGTTTTTGTCCGAAGCGCGGATGGTGGCTCTTTTGCGCCACCCGTGCATTGTGGAAATTTACACCGTAATTGAATCCGAGAGCTCCTTGTACCTGGTGTTTGAATACGTGGACGGGCAGACGCTGGAAACCCGCTTGGATATTGACGGGCGGCTTCCGTTCTCCAAAGCCAAAAAGATTTTTGAATACGTTTGCCGCGGCCTGCATTACGCGCACTCGCAGGACATTATCCACTGCGATTTAAAGCCCGGCAACATTATGATTTTTGAAGACGACAAGGCCAAAGTGATGGACTTCGGCGTGGCCAAAAAATCCGTAGACCACGAAACGGGAGCCCGCACCGTGGCCGGTACGCCGGCCTATATGGCGCCCGAACAGCAAAAAGGGTTTATGCGCAAACAGTCGGACGTGTACTCGCTGGCGCTGTGCCTGTACGAAGCCCTGGTGGGCCAGGTGCCGTGGACGGTGAAAGGGTTTGATATCGCCAACAAAAAAATCGTGCCCGCCTCCAAACTGGCTCCGAACGTGCCGCCGGCGGTGGACGAACTGCTGGAAGCCGCTTTGACGGAAGACCCGAAAGAGCGCATTCAGAGTATTGACGAATTTTGGAGCCGCCTGCAGGCTATTGATCCCCTGCCGGAGGATTTGGAGCGGACCCATTATTAACGGCTGTCGTATCATCCGATTTGCGCACGCGGACCAAAGAAAAATCTTTGGTCCGCGTTGCTTATGTGGGCAACATTTTCCCACATTTGGGCATCTTCGCGCCGACTTTGGCCTTGAATACCTGGCAGTATACCGCGGCCAAACTTGCGGCGCCCATATGCCGCAAATCTGGGAAAACAGCCGAAGCGGCCGCGGGGTTTAGTCTGTTGCGGACGGCACTTGAACCGGCGGCTTTCGTATCATCTGATTT
>NZ_CAUDSG010000055.1:0-6773 GCF_958451995.1 Candidatus Avelusimicrobium alvi | reverse complement strand
AAAGAAGAAAGATATAAAAGGCTTGTATTGTTTTTTTTTTTTTGATAAATTGGGGGAAGACCTATTGGGTCGTATCCCCTCGCATACCTCGCTTAAACTCTTCTCTCCGGGGATATTTAGGCCATTCCCGCAAGGATGGAAGGAGTTTCTATGAAACGTATTCTTTTGTTTTGTCTGTCTCTGTTCTTGTCCGTACCTTCTTTTGCCGAGATTATCTCTTCGGTCAGCTTTAATCCGTCTCGTATGGGTGAATATACGTATTTAAAGATAACGGATAAAGCCAATTTAAAAGGAGGCTTAAACGCCACCACAATGAACATTAACTCCGGCGGCACCGTAACGATGACGACGGATAACAGCGCGCGTATTTATGACGTGCCGACGGTAACGGGCGCGTCGGGTTCCGCTATCAATATGCCGAATACGGCTTTCCACGGCAATACGTCCAATACGTATTCCAGCTATAAATCGGAAAGCACATCCGCCCCGTCGGGTCTTTTACCGAGTGTAGCGGCCAAAGGCGGCACGCAGACATATAATAATGATTCGTATATCCAAACCTTGGACGCCGTAAATATGCTCAAACAGAAAGTGGGGAGTTTAAAGGGCGGCACTTTGGAGATTACGGGCAACAGCGGAAGCACGGTGGGATTGTACGACAGCGGGAATACGGCAGGTTTCCACTTGGCGGGGAATGAGATCCCGGAGCCGACGGCCGCGCATACGAACACGAATACGAATTTAACCGGGTGTCAGCTGGTATGGGAGAAGCGCAAGACGAGCGACAGCCCGGCGAAAGAAGTCTATTTATTGGGGCTTCAGGGGTGTAATGGGGCTTCTTCGGGAGCTTGTACAAGTGATTCTGCTTTAGTGAGTAACTGTAAGGGCTCTTCCGGTACCTGGAATTATGATACCTGTGAATGTACGTGCCCATCAGGTTACTTACTTACGCCCTCTACGCAGAAATGCGTAAAATTGACACTTCCCGGCGGCGGAGGGGGCAGTGAACCGTGTATTGAAAACCCGACATGCGGGCAGTGCCTCAATCCTCCCCAGTGTTCAATAATAGGATATTGCAAGTGTTATAAAACCGATATAACCTATTAGAATTTTAAAACCAATCTCCCGGAAACCGTGCTGGACCGGGAGATTTTTAATCGGCGCAAAGAAACAGCAAAAACCCCCGCGGGACTAGTAACCGCGGGAGTTTTATATTCGGAGTTTGTTATTCCGTTAGGATTAACTATTTCGCCTCTTGAGCGGCTTCGGCGGCCGGAGCGGCAGCTTCGCCGGCGGAGGGAACCACTTTTTTCAGTTCCTGCAAGCGGGCGGCTTTACCGGAGAGTTTGGTCAAGTAGTTAAGCTTGGCTCTTCTGACCTTGCCGATTTTTAATACTTCAATGCTGTCCACGCGGGGGGAGTGGATGGGGAAAATGCGTTCCACGCCGACGCCGAAAGAAATCTTGCGTACGGTGAACGTTTCGCTGATACCGCTGCCCTTGCGCGCGATTACCACGCCGTCAAAGGCCTGAAGTCTTTCGTTGTCGCCTTCCACGACTTTTACTTTGACTCTGACGGTGTCGCCGGCTTTGAAAACCGGGACGTTGGTTTTGAGATTGTGTTTAATTTCGTTGATATTCATAAAACTTACTTCCTCCGAATCGTTTTTTTCTTTTGGACCTTTTTTGACTTTAGAGAGGCGGTTTCAAGCAAATCGGGTCTTAACTGTTTTGTAAGCTGCAAAGCTTGTTCGCGTTTCCACGCTTCTATTTCTTTGTGGTTTCCGTTTAAAAGCACCGCCGGCACTTTCCGCCCGCGCCACACTTCCGGGCGCGTATACTGCGGGGCTTCCAGCAAGTTGCCTTCAAAGGATTCCGAAGACGTTACGCCTTCTTTCTTAAAAGTGCCCGGGCGCAGCCGGGTTACGGCGTCTATCATCACGCAGGCGGCCAGTTCGCCGCCGGTAAGGATAAAATCTCCCAAAGACACTTCCAAATCCACCTCGGGATAAATCCGGGCGTCTATCCCTTCGTAATGTCCGCACACAAAAATCAGGTGGCGTTTTTTGGCCAGTTTCTTAGCCAAAGACTGGCTGAAGACTTGGCCGCGCGGACTGGTTAATACCACGTACGAGGTCTTTTTGCGCAGACTCCGGATTGCCTGATAAAGCGGTTCGGCTTTCATCAGCATTCCGGGCCCGCCGCCGTAGGGACGGTCGTCAATGGTTTTGTGCTTGTCCTCGGCGAACTGCCGGGGGCTGAGCGTGCCCAGTTTGATTATCCCCGCCTTGCGCGCACGCCCCACAATGCTGTGGGACAGCGTGTTGTCTATCATTTCTTCAAAAGCGGTGATAACGTCTATTTTCATTAATCTTCCAGCTTTAGGGTAACTTTCTTGTCCTGTTTGGCGGCTGCGGCGTTTAAAACGGTTCTGACCGCTTTAATAATGCATCCGTCTTTCCCAATCACTTTACCTTTGTCGGCGGCGTCCACCTTCGTGGACAGATAAACTTTGTTCTGCTCCACCTTTTCTTCCACTACCACATTGTCCGGGGTGGAGGAAAGAGATTTTAAAAGCAGGGTGGCAAGTTCTTTCATAAACGCCCCGTGTTATTTGGCGCTGGCTTTTTTAATCAAGCTGGCGACGGTTTCGGAAGGCTTGGCGCCGACTTTAATCCAATATTCCACTCTGGGCATATCCAACTTTACTTGTTCGGCCGCGTTCGGGTTGCAGGGGTGATACTGGCCCAACACTTCTTTGGCTTCTCTGCCCACCGCGGAGGATTTTTCAATCGCGACGACTCTGTACTGAGGCTGGGCTTTTTTGCCGACTCTCTGTAATCTGATAACTACTGCCATTATGACTCTCCTTGTTTGCTTTTACGTTGGCGTAAAAGACTGATAATTAAATGTCCGAGGCCGCCTGTCTGATTTGCTTGAGGGCCAATACAGGGTCCGCGGCTTTGAAAATTGCATTGCCGGCCACCAAAGCGTCCGCACCCGCCCGGGCTGCCAGGGGGGCCGTCTGCGCGTTGATGCCGCCGTCCACTTCCAGCCAGATATTGCGGCCGGAACGCGTGATAATATCGCGCACGCGCCGGATTTGTTCTTCGCTGGAAGGCAAAAACGCCTGCCCGCCGAAGCCGGGTTGTACGCTCATCACCAGGACTAAATCCAACAAATCCGCCAGGGGGGAAATAAGCTCCGGGTCGGTGTCGGGTTTGATGGAAAGGCCGGTTTTTACGCCAAAGCTTTTAATAAACTCAAGCGCGCCGACTATTTCGTCCTTCGCTTCCACGTGCACGGTAAGCAGGTCCGCTCCCGCGCGGGCAAAGGCTTCAATAAACAGCATCGGCTCTTCCACCATCAAATGTACGTCTAAAGGTAAATCGGTTTTTCCGTTCAAAGAACTCACGACGGACGGACCGAAACTTAAATTCGGCACAAAGTGCCCGTCCATCACGTCCACATGCAGCCAGTCCGCTCCGCCGTCCTGCACTGATTTTACTTCCTCGCCCAAGCGAAACAAATCGGCCGACAGAATGGAAGGCGCAATAGATATTTTACCATTTGCGGCGGGCATTTTGGAAGTTTTTATCATTGCAGTTCTCTTTCGCGCACCAGGATGCCGTCTACAAACACGCGCACCGCGGCCTGGTCCGTGTACGGGATTTCCAGGTCAATCTTGGAGCCGGGCTGCTTGGTTTCGTTCAAAATTTCGTTGTCGCCCGTTGCGTCTTCCACCGTTACGCGCACGCGGCTGGCGTTTTTGCCCTGCGGCATTTCGTAATGGAGGTGATAGGTTTTTTCGTCATTGGCCGTTTGGCGGCGGCTGACGATGACTTCCAGGTTCGTCCCGGGCGCAATCTGGCTGTCCGCCGCCGGGCGCTGCTCGGCGATGGTGCCGTTGGGGAACACGGAAGACGCGTCTTCTTTAATGATTAAATTGATGTTTTGCGAGCTCGCCCACAAAGTGGCTTCGGCCAGTTTTTTGCTCTTGAAGTTGGGCACCAGCACCACGCTGGCCGGCGGCGCGCCGTTGGAAAGCACGAGCGACACTTTTTCGCCTTTTTGCACCATGCTGTCCGCCTTGGGGGTTTGGGCGACGATAAGGCCTTTCTCGTAGGTGAGCGAGTAGGCATTGTCCACTTTATCCACCAGCAGCCCCGCCTGGCGCACGGCCAGCTGGGCGCTTCTTAAATCGGTCCCCACGGTGTTGGGCACGAAAACCATTTCGTCGCCCTGGCTGATCCACACGCGGATGACGCGGCCTTCGCGCACGGTGGAACCGGCGGAGGGCAGCTGACGCAGGACGGAGCCCGGGGGCACGTTTTGCGCAAACTCCACGCCCGCCTGTTTGATGGCCAGGTTGTTGGCGGCCAGCATATCCAGCGCCTGGGTGATGGATTTTTTAGTGATGTCCGGCACCGTAACTTCTTTGCGGGTATGCACCAGCGCGCCGAACACCCAGTCAATAGAAACAAAGATGAGCGCGGCGAAAAACGCGGCAATCAGCCCCGCGACAATCCATTTGGTGCGGCCGGATTTTTTGGTTTTTTTTAAAAAATCTTCAAAATTTTGGTCGTTTTGTGCGGACATTATTCTATAAACGCCCCGTCGCCAGCCTTCAGCCCGCGTCCGTTTGCAAACGCGTCTGCGGCCATGGGTTTTTTCCCGGCGGGGTGTACCTCTTTAAACCATATGCTTCCTTCTTTACATTTTACTAAAATTCCGCGGTTTCTTTCAATTAAAAGAACGGAGCCGGACGCCGCCGGTCTGTCCTCTTGGGCTGGCGCAAGTTCCGTGCGGACCAGCTGGAGCCACTCCGTTTTGTTGTTATGCGTAAACGGAACCTTGGGCTTGGGGCCGCAGGCCAGTCCGCGCGCGCGGTCGTTTAATTCTTTGGCGCTAAGCAGGGCGGGGCGCAGGAGAGCGTCTTCTTTTTGAAGCATGGGCGCGAGGGTCGGCTCGCCTTCCTGCGGCGTTTGGACGATACTGCCCGAAGCAATTTGCGCGAGCGTTTCTTTCAGCCCTTCCAGTCCCAGCGGGATGAGTTTGGCAAACAGTGTTTGTGCGTCGTCCTGCGGCAAGATGTCGCACTCTTTTTGTAAAAACAGCGGGCCGTCGTCCATGCCGGGGCGAATCCAGAAAACGGAAATCCCCGTGCGGGTATCCCCTTGTATAAGGGCCTGCTGCACCGGGGCCGCGCCGCGCAGACGGGGCAGGAGCGAAAAGTGAACGTTTAAAATGCCGAGTTTGGGCAGTTCCAGAAAATTGGGGCGGAAAATTTTACCGTACGCCACGGCGACGCCCAAATCAAACGGAACGGCGGCGATTTTGTCAAAATCGTCTTTGAGTTTTTCGGGCGATAACACGGGCAGGCCCAGCTCCAGCGCGCGCTTTTTGACGGGGCAGGGCGTGATTTCCATGCCGCGCCCGCGCGGTTTGTCGGCCTGCGTAACGACGAGCTGAACGTCCGTGGTTTGGTGCAAGAGTTCCAGGTAAGGAACGGATAAATCGGGCGTTCCGAAGAAAATGGTTTTAAGTTTGGGCATATAATCTAAATTTTAACAAATTTAGCCGTGCGATATGTAACGGATGGGGCCGTTTCAGAATAGGCTTGACGCGTTTTTTTTTTTTTGATAAATTTTGTTAAAAGCAAAATTTATCAAAAAAAGGAGAGGCACATGAAAAATGCGTCTGCGAGGCGTATAAATGGCTTTACGCTGATAGAACTTTTGGTGGTGGTGTTAATTATCGGCATATTGGCGGCGGTGGCGGTGCCTCAATATGAAAAAGCTGTTTTGAAATCAAGGATTCAGGCTAATATGTCGCTTGTCAAATCTATTGTGGAAGCAGAGGAATTGTATTATTTGGCTAATGGACAATATACGCCAAATATGGAGGATTTGGATATAACGCTTCCCTCTTATACGTACATTAGAGGCGGTTCGGATTGGAAGGAATATCGTATTGGAGAGGATGTAAAGTCTAAAATTGCTTTAAACGCCGGCTCTTACAACTTGGATGTATATTTTTCGTACCCCGTTCCGGGCAACAACGGCATGACGCACACGCTGGAGCTGAGGCTAAAATTTATGAATCGGTCTTCCAATAAAGCTTTGGCGGGAAAATGGGTGTGCAGGGACCAGAAAATCGCCGCTATGACAAAAATTTGTAACAGCATGGGCTTTACCGTGCGGGAAAGTGATTATTTGTTGCAATTCTAAAGCTTTAAGCGATGGCTGTTTTTTGTGCCGATTTTTTATTTTTTCCCAATAACAAGCCTCCTTTTGGGGGCTTGTTTAATTTTGTGGAGAGGGAGGGATTTGCCTTCCAGTAAAATTCCTGACGGAATTTTCTTGCAGGCTGGGCTCGCGGTTTTGGCCTTTCGGCAGCGTGCTGCCTCAAACCAAAACATCGCTCCGCCTTTCAAATCCGCGCCGCACCAAGCAGTTGGTGCGGCTTCTGATTTCCGCCAATAAAAAATCCCCCGGATGGGGAATTTTTAACTGGCGGAGAGGGAGGGATTTGGCCACAAGTCGCCTCGTTGACCCTCGGCGCTCGCGGCCCCGCCTCGCCATGCTCGCCTTTGCCTGACGGCAAAACTCGCATAAAGCTCCGGCTTTCAAATCCCGACGCGGCATAAAGCAGTTTATGCCGCTCCACTCTCTCTTTAGAAATCAAAAACCCCGCTTTCGGCGGGGTTTTAAATTTCTACGGAGAGGGAGTCCGTTGGTTCCTCTTCTGAACAGTAGCGTTTTTGGTAGCGGT
>NZ_CAUDSG010000054.1:0-7181 GCF_958451995.1 Candidatus Avelusimicrobium alvi | reverse complement strand
TTTTTGATAAATTGGGAATATCAACTCATATAAATAGGGGGATATATCCCGTGCAGAAAAACCTCGGATTTACGCTTATAGAGCTGTTGGTAGTGGTGCTAATCATTGGTATATTGGCTTCCGTCGCGCTGCCCCAATATCAAACAGCGGTCGCCAAAAGCCGGTTGATGAATTATTTTCAGGTGGCCCAGGGTATACGCCGTGCGCAGGAAGTATATTATATGTCTAATAGCACCTATACGGCTCATTTGGATGAATTGGATATAGATTATTCCGGTACTTGTTCTTTAGTGAATACGAGTGATACGGGGGTGTTTCAATGCCCGTTTGCTTTTATAGACAATATCATCGGCGGGGAAATAACTCCCGCTACAAGCAGCGTTCGGATAAGATTTTATTCGTCGGGGTATACATACGGTTCTTCAGCGACGTCTGATTTAGAATTGCTCGTTTGGTTTGCCCGGTCCGCCCATCCCGGCGAAGTAACCTGCACGGGATATACGCCGTTGGGACGGCGTTTGTGTAACGGTATACAGTTGTAATAAAAAACCCGGTCCAACCGGACCGGGTTTTGTATCAGTATTTACAATGAAATAATGCGCGCACCAGATAGGTGATAAACTTAACCGGGTATTTGGCCGGGTTCGGGGCGGCTTGGAACAGCGGGTATTTTAATAAGCCCAGTTTTTCAAACGCCGGGAAACGGTTCTCGCACGCAAGGCCCGTTTCTTTTACCCACTCTTTATAGGTTTGGTACCATTCATTGAAATAGTAATACTTCCAAAATTTGCGGTGCCCCACCGCGTGCACCAGCGCGGCCTGTTTAAGCGCCGCCGCGCTGCGGCGCGCTTCGCAGTTGTATTTTTCGCTTAAAGGGTCAATGGTCAGTTTGAAATGTTCGCACATTAAAAGCAGGATGCCCTGGTCCGGGTAGTACAGCGATTCGCTGATTTCGGATGTTTTTTGATAGCACCAGTCGGACAAATCGTCCATATTTCCCGGCAGGCGGTTGGAAGCCGCCATAATGCCCGCGTTGTAATGCGGGGCGTCCATCGTAAAGCCTTCAATGTCTTCGGTAAAGTTCACGCGCACGCGTTCGTCGTAATACTCGCGGCGGAAGCCGATGCCGTGCGGAATTTCGCCGCGCATACCGGAAATGTCGCCCTGGATTAAAATGTCGGCGTCAAGCCACATTACATATTCATAATTTTTAAGGAAACGAAAACATTCGTAGCGCACAAACGTCATTTCGCCGTAGTCGCGCAGGACGTGCGGGCGCATGCCTGCCATATGCGGAAATTTGTACGGTACAAAACGGCACGGAATAATCCTGCCCAGCGCCTCGCGGGCCGTTTCGTCCATATTTTGGTAGTAGATGATAACGTCGGCCTCTTCCAGCAGTTTTTGGTTGTGCCGTTTAAGACCTTTAAGCACTACGCCCAGCGCAAACGCCAGGTTGCCCGTCGCGCCCAGCACGACGGCGGTATTCTTTTGGGAAGAGGAAGGGACAAAATGTGCGTTCATAAACTTATTATAACACAATCAGCCGTCGGAGGCTTGTATTGTTTTTTTTTTTTGATAAATTTAGAGTAGTGCGCCTTTTGGTGAAAAAAGGTCTTTTTAGGGCATCAAATAAATCCAAGCGTTTCTGCGGGGAAAATGGAGGGTTATATGGCGTTTCGGGAATGGAATAACCGTAAAAACAACTGGCTTCGGGTACAAAAAGGCAAATGGGCCGCCCGTCTGTTGGGGCGTGCTTCCGAAGCGGAGCCCTACCGGCCGCAGGCGGTTTCAAGCGTACTTTTGTTGCGAAATGATAATAAATTAGGCGATATGGTAACGTGTTCAACGCTTTTGCGCGCATTAGGTGCGTTGTTTCCGCATGCCCGGTTGGATATCATTGCAGGAAAGGATAATGCCTCTTTACTCGCTTATCATCCGGGCGTACACCGGGTGTATCGGGGAGACCAGTCTTTTTCTTCCCTGTGGCGGCTGGGCCGTCAGCTTCGGCGGGAAAAATATGATTTGTATATTGATGTGGACGAAAAACCTACACTCTCTTCTCTCGTCTTTTTGAAATTGCTTGCGCCGCGCTGGGCGTTTGGGTTTAACAGGGAAAACTATCCGTTGTATAATTTGGACGAAAAGCTGGATTTGTCCTCTTTTCACGTTACCCGGCGTTATGAGGCGGCCGTGCGAAAATTGGGATTTACGGGTATATTTGACCCGGAATACAAAGTTTTTCTTCCTTTGGATAGCGCCGAACGGGCCCGGCGTTTTGCGGCGGGGCTGCCCCGTGCCGGGCGTTTGTTCGTATTCAGCCCGCAGGCGGCCAGCCGGCATCGTTCGTTTAGTGTGCGGCAGATGAAAGAAACCGCACTCTTATTAAAAGACGATAAAATCGTGTTGGCGGGCAAGACGGAAAAATTAAGGGAATGGCTGGGGATATTGCCCCGTAACGTTTATTTGTTTGAGTCTGCCCAAGGCGTATTGGACTTGGCCGCCCTGGTGCGTATGGCGGACGGGCTTCTGACGGTGGACACTTTTTGGGTGCATTTAGCCTGCGCGGTAAAAACGCCGACCGTGGCGGTATATCAGCATTGGCGGGATAATCTGACGGTGTGGAGCCCCAATGCAGATAATGTAACTGTTATTTTTTGCGAGGAAGAACAAAGCGATGTGCCCGCCCAGCGGCTGGCAGATGCTTTGGAGAGGCGTGTCCAAAAGATATCTGCGTAAAGAATATGTTGCAAAATAAAAAGCGCCCCGGCAAAAAACCGGGGCGCTTGGCGTTTGCAAACTTATTTGCCCAGCAGGGACAGCAGCACCCCCGCCGTCACCGCACTGCCGATTACGCCGGCCACGTTGGGGCCCATGGCGTGCATCAGCAGGTAATTGTGTTTGTCGTATTCCAAGCCCACTTTGTTGGATACGCGCGCGGCCATCGGCACGGCCGATACGCCCGCGGAACCGATGAGCGGGTTGATTTTCGTTTTGGTAAAGCAGTTCATCAGTTTCGCCAACAGTACGCCCGAAGCCGTGGCGATGGAGAACGCGATAATGCCGAGCACCAAAATACCCAGCGTTTCGGTTTTCAGGAACTGGCTGGCCTGCAGTTTGGATCCGACCGACAGCCCCAGCAAAATGGTGGTGATGTTGCAGAAGTCGTTTTGCAGGGTTTTGGACAGACGCTCCGCCACGCCGGATTCTTTAATCAGGTTGCCGAACGTCAGCGCGCCGATTAAGGGCGCGGCGTCGGGCAGCAGGAAGGCGCAGAGCAGCAGAAGCACGAGCGGGAAAAGGATTTTCTCGCGTTTAGAAACGGGGCGCAGCTGCGTCATTTTAATTTTGCGTTCGGCCTGCGTGGTCAGCAGTTTCATAATGGGGGGCTGGATAATCGGCACCAGCGCCATATACGAATACGCCGCCACCGCAATCGCGCCCAACAGCTGCGGCGCCAGGCGAGACGTTAAGAAGATGGCCGTCGGGCCGTCCGCCCCGCCGATAATGCCGATGGAAGCGGCTTCCTTTAAGCCAAACGCAAACGGCTGGGCGTCGCCAAAGTGGATGTATGACAGGCCGATGGCGCCGATAAGCGTGGCGAAAATACCAAACTGCGCCGCGCCGCCCAAAAGCGCCATTTTCGGGTTGGCGATTAAGGGGCCGAAGTCCGTCATCGCGCCTACGGACATAAAGATAAACAGCGGGAAGAGCCCCGTCTGGATACCCGCGTCGTAGACGATGCGCAGGAAACCGCCCGCTTCGGCGATGCCCGCCAGCGGAATGTTGGAAAGCAAACCGCCGAAGGCGATGGGGATGAGCAAAAGCGGTTCAAACTGCTTTTTAATGCCCAGCCACAGCAGAAAACAGCAAACCACAATCATCACGAGCTGCTGCCACGTGAGCGCGTACAAAGAAGTGGAGTGCGCTATTTTGGTAAGAGAAGTTAAGATATCCATGGCGTCCTCTCTTATTTAATCTCGGCCAGCGGGTGCCCGGTCTGCACCTGGTCGCCCTGTTTGACGAGGAAGTGAATCGTGCCCGAAGCCGGCGCGGAAACCGGGGTTTCCATTTTCATGGCTTCCAGCACAATAATTTCCTGGCCTTCGCTCACGCGGTCGCCGTCTTTTACGCTCAGGCGCAGCACTGCGCCCGGCACCGGCGCGTCCACCTTGGCTCCGCCCGCGGGCGCGGCGGCTTTGGTTTCGGCCTTGGCGTCCGATGCGGCGGTGGACACGGCGTAGCGTTTGCCGTTTACCACGGCGTCATTGCCGTCAAACACGACTTCGTAGGCTTTCCCGTCCACGGTTACTTTTACCGGGCCGTCCGCCTGCGCGGCGCTTGCGGCTTTTTTCACGTCGGCCGCCCAGCGGATGCCGTTTACTTTGGCTTCGCCTTTCAAATACAAAAGCCCTTTGTCGGCGCAGGTGGCCACGATGAAAACGTTTTCGTCCGTGGTCGGCAGTCCCGCTTCTTCCAGTTTGGCTTTGGCGGGTTTGAGGCCTTTTTTCGGGTCCGCGTCGTTGATTTCAAGCGGAGTCTTTTGGGTGGGTTCAAGCCCCAGCTGTTCGCTGGCGGCTTTGACGACCATCGGGTCCGGCTCCACCGGGGTTTTGCCGAAATATCCGAGCACCATTTTGCCGTAGCCGGGGGTGATTTTTTTCCACGGGCCGGACATCACGTTGCTGTACGCCTGCTGGAAGTAGAACTGGGAAACGGGGGTAACGGACGTGCCGAACCCGCCGAGCTTGACGCATTCGCCCATGGCTTTGACGACTTCGGGGAATTTGTCAAAGGTGCCGTTGTCGCGCATCATTTGGGTGTTGGCCGTCAGCGCGCCGCCGGGCAGCGGGGAGAACGGAATAATCGGGTTGACCGCGGTGGCCTCGGGCGGCAGAAAGTATTTGCTCATGCAGTCCTGGAACACATTTTCGGCTTCCTGGATTTTTTTCGGGTCAATATCCAGCGTGTATTCGGTGCCGCGCAGGGCCTGCCACATCGTTAAAATATCGGGCTGGCAGGTGCCGCCGGAAGTGGGCTGCATGGAAAGGTCCAGCTGGTCGGCACCGTTTTCAATGGCGGCCAAGTAACAGGCGATGGAGTTGCCCGCCGTTTCGTGCGTGTGGAAAACGATTTTGGTGCCTTCGGGCAGCAGGCGGCGCGCCATGGCGATGGTTTTGCCCACGGTGGCCGGGGTGGACGTGCCGGAAGCGTCTTTAAAGCAGACGGAATCAAACGGAACGCCGGAGTTTAAAATATCGCGCAGCGTTTTTTCGTAAAATTCTTCGGTATGGATTTTGCCGGTGGAGTCCCAGCCCGGCGCGAGGGACATCATGCTTACGCACACTTCGTGTTTCAGCCCCGCGTCGTGAATGCACTGGCCGGAATAAATCAGGTTGTTGACGTCGTTTAACGCGTCAAAGTTGCGGATGGTGGTGGTGCCGTGTTTTTTAAACAGCTGGGCGTGGGCTTTGATAACGTCGGAAGATTGGCTTTCCAGCCCCACCACGTTCACGCCGCGCGCCAGGGTTTGCAGATTGGCGTCCGGCCCGGCGGTTTTGCGGAACGTGTCCATCATATCAAACGCGTTTTCGTTGCAGTAGAAGAACAGCGCCTGGAAACGCGCGCCGCCGCCAAATTCCATATGGCTGATTCCGGCGTGGCGGGCGGCCTCTACGGCCGGCATAAAATCTTTGGTCAGTACGCGCGCGCCGTAGACGGACTGGAATCCGTCGCGAAACGCGGTAAGCATAAAATTAATTTTTTTCATAATGGTTCCCCCGGTTTATTTTCCTTGAAATCTTCTGGCGGCGGCCACGGCCACGGCGACCAGTGCGTTGTCTCCCGCGTCGGGCACGGTCTGCGGGAAGTATTTTTCCATCGCGTCAACCAGCTTGCCCAACACTTTCATAATTCCGACCATGACGATCAGAAAAACGAACACGACCAACATCCCGATTACGGTGATGTTGACGGATTGCATCATCAGATTATCTGCACTCATACGATTAGGTCTCCTATATAGATTTCTTCCGGGCCTTTGGCGGTGGAGAGGATAAGCGTCCCGCGGGGGGACACGTCCTGCACCGTGCCGAAAAGGGTTTTGTTTCCGTTTTGAACGGATATTTGCCTGCCGATATACACAAAGCGTTGTTTGTAAGGCCCGCGCACGGCTTCAAATCCGCGCTGCAGAAGGGCCGGATAGTCCCGCCAGAACAGGTCCAAAATTTGTTGTAAAAATGCGCCGCGCTCCGTCCGTACGCCAAGCCCGCGCAGGGAAACGGCCGGCTGGCCGACGTGCCGTAAATCCGTCTGTTCCACGTTTACGCCCACTCCCAGCGCCACGCCTGCGATTTGTCCGCCGGACATGACGGCTTCGCTCAAAATACCGCATAATTTTTTACCGTCAGCCAGTACGTCGTTGGGCCATTTTAAAACGGCTTTTACGCCGCAGTTTTCCGCCGCGCGGCATACGCACAGGGCCATTAACTGCGTGAGGTTGGGCAGGAAATCGGTTTTTTGCGGTTTTAAAAGAACGGAAAAATACAGTCCGCCCGGCTGGGAAATCCATTTGCGGTCGTACCGTCCGCGTCCGGCGGTTTGCCGTTTTGCGGTAACGACGGTTTTATCGGGCAGTTGAGCGCAGTGCGTTTTGAGATACGTGTTGGTGGAATCCAGCTCTTCAAAATGTAAAATGCGCTCCATACTCCCATTGTAACAAATTAAGCTGTAAAACGCGCCGCGTAAAACCGGATTTCAGGAGCGTTGGCCGCCCTCTTGATACGGTTGCTTGGCGATATTGTTTAAACAGGGTGGCTCAATTAGTCGGATGGCACCGTCAGAGGACGGAAGAGTTGTTTTGCCGTTTTAAGCAGGTCTTAGCCGTGTTGTTGCCGTTGTGGTTCCGGCCTTTAGCCCGTTTATAAAATCCGTTTTACGCGGGAGAAGCGTTTTATTTGTCTGAGCGGTAGCGAGTTGTAAAACGCGCCGCGTAAAACTGGATTTTATGGGCACCGGCCGGCAGTCTTTTTCTCCCTTTTTCTGCTGCCAGAAAAAGGGGCCTTGCAGGCCGTGCAGATAAAGAACCGTCCCCCGGAAAACTTTTGCGTCCCCGAATGTTTCTCTCCCAAGTATCTAAAAGTACCGTATATTGCCAGGCCCTGGCCAGGCCAGAGAAGGGA
>NZ_CAUDSG010000053.1:0-7741 GCF_958451995.1 Candidatus Avelusimicrobium alvi | reverse complement strand
AAAAAAACAAATCAACCCCCTTGCCGGGGGCAGGCAATCTGGCCTGGCCAGGGTTCAGCAAAATACGGCACTTTTAGATAGTTGGGAGAGAAACATTCGGGGATATAAAAGTTTTCCAGGGGACGGTTCTTTATCTGCACGGCCTGCAAGGCCCCGGGCCGTCAACGAGCTTTTCCCGGCTGACACGGAGCCGCGCTGTGTTCGCCTCCTCAAACGCACCGCCCGGCTTTAGCGCGCCGCCCAAAAGAGTTCCGCGGCATAGTCCTGTATAAAAAACGGCACGCCCGGTTTATGCCAAAGCCCGGGCAGGCAGACGCGTTCCCGTTCAAACTCCCGCCAAAATAATCCATTTTCCTCTTTCGGACCGGGACCCAAAAACGCGCGGTTTTCATCCGCAAAAAACGCATTGTATACGCTTAGCATTACCTGCAGGCAAGCATCCGGGGACGGGCTGATCAGCTCCCCGCCCGCGCCGTCCACCTCCGCGCGCACACGCGCCGCGCGGGCAAAAATACGGTTTTCCAAATCCAGTTTTTGGGCGGAGGGCATACACATTCCTTCCCGCGGAGCGCGGGCATAATAAGGCGGGCAGATGAGCGGACAATAAAAAAGGCTCCGCGCGGGAGCCTTTTTTCAGGTAAGAAAAACAGCTACCAGTTAAGTAAATACGGCGGAATCAGCAAGAGCATGGAAAGAACGGCCAGCACAATCTGGAGCGGCACGTTCCAGCGCGCCCATTTCAGCCAGGGAATCCCGGCCATCCCGATGGCGGCCATCGTAACGGGCGCGGTGGGAATGACGGCGTTCGTCCAGCCTTCGCCAAACTGATAAGCCAAAATGGCCAGCTGCGGGTTCACGCCGATCAGGTCGGAAAGCGGAATCATCACCGGCATCGTCAGCACGGCCTGGCCGGAGCCGGACGCCACAAAAAAGTTAATAAACATATGCGCGAAGAACATCCCCTCCGCGGCGGCCAGCGGATGAAGGTGCCCGATGCCCTGCGCGATGGCGTGCAATACCGTGTCCAAAATGCGGCCGTCGGAAGCTATTACCACAATCGCCCGCGCCAGCGCCAGCATGATGGATACGCTTACCATACTGCGCGCGCCGTCAATAATGGCGTCCGTCGTTTGGTTTAAAGACAGCCGCCCGATTACGGCGGACAGCAGGCCCACGCCCAAAAACAAGCCGGAAATTTCAATAATGTACCAATGGTATACGGCCACGCCGTACACCAGGCCCGCCAGCCCCAGCGCAAACACGACGGAAATCAAAATATGCGAACGTTTAAACTCCGGCTTTTCCAATACGTTTAAATGAAGGTGTTTGCGTTTTTCCCGGTCGGCTTCGTAGGTAATGCTTTTTTTAGGATCTTTGCGCACCCGCTCGCCGTACAGGGTAACAAACAGAATCACCACCGCCGTACAAACGGCCCACACAATCAAGCGGTATCCCAGGCCGGAATAAAGCGGCAGCTCGGCGATGCCCTGCGAAATGCCGACGGTAAACGGGTTCATAAACGCGGCGCCAAACCCCACCCACGCGCCCAAAAACGGGATGCTTACGCCCACCGCCGTATCATACCCCAGCGAAAGCGCCAGCGGGATAAACAGCGGGATAAAAATAAGCGTTTCCTCTTCCATCCCGAATACGGCCCCGCCCAGCGAAAACAGAAGCATACTGGCGGGAATAAAAAATTTCTTCAGCCGCTCGCGGCGGGAGAATAAATAACTCGTACCCAGAATCACGGCGTTTACCGTACCGGTGCGCTCCAAAATGGTAAAAATCGCCCCGGTAATAAAAATAAACACAATAATGTCGGCACAGTCGCCAAACGCCTTGGCGGGCGCGGTCAGCACGGCGGCCAGTCCCTGGGGGTTGGCGTCCACGCGGTGGTAGGAACCCGCCACGGTGTAAGAACGCCCGTCCTTTTGGACGGTGTCATATTGCCCGGCGGGCAGCAGATACGTCAGCACGGCCATCACAATCATAATTGAAAAAATCAGGCCGTAAATGTTAAGGGAAAATCCGGATTTCATTTATATATTATAGATTATTTTCCTTTTTCCCCGCCTAAAAATCCGGCATAAACGGGCTTATCCGGCCAAAAAATCAAGCATATCACACACAAAACCGATCAGCCCCAGCAGCACGACAACGCTTACCAACGCTTTTAGCAAAAGAACACCCATAAGCCTCTCCGGCCGTCGGGCGCAAAGCCAAGTTTGGCGGCCGGGAAACCCTTTTCACGTGGGGCGGACGCGCGCAAAATCTTAACTTTGCTAACCCAAACGGCTTTTTATTTGCTACAATAGACTTACGCTTTCCTGGCGGAACGGCGCAGCCTGGACGTAACGGAGTCAAAACGCCGCGTGCGCGGCGCGGGTTTATAAGGATAAACCACCCCGTGTTTGGACTTTCCTCATATAGTGGAAGAATAAAACCAAGTACGCCCGTAAGATAAGAGGTGCTGAGGGCGCCTCTTATAGAGCTAGTATAGTAAGTATTGTTAGTATTTGTCAAGTTTTTTTTGGACCTACCGGGTCCTATATTTAAACAGGGAGGAGCCAATGATAAATAAATTTGAAAAACAACTGGAAAAATGGAACGGCGGCGTTCTGCGCGGGGCACAAGCAAAGTTAGCAAGACTCCTCCGGGTATCCACCGCCACCGTGGCGCTGTGGGCTACGGGCAAAAGGCGTCCGTCCAAAGGCTACGCCGCGCAGATGGCGCAGCTCTTCGGGCTGGACGCGTACGACGTGATGCGCCTCTTTGCCCCCACCACTACTTACCCCGATTTACAGCCCCGGCACGCGCCGCTGTCGCTGCGCGACGCGCAAAGCCCGGAAAATACTTACAGCGCTGACAATAAGCCGGAAGAAGAAGGGGCCAGCAACAGCGTATCCCTGCCGCTTCTGGCCCGCGTGCCGGACGACTATCCGGCCTATGATGAAAGCGACGTAGTGGAATGGTGGACGCTTCCGCGCCGGGCGGCCCGCGGGGCCAAATATCTGGTGCGGGACGCGCAGACGCCCCAGCGCGACGATTTATATTTAATTAAACCCGCCGGCGAATTAATAGACGGCGCGGTAATGCTCGTTCGGACCGGCGGCGGACACCTGATTGCACGCGTGCGCCAAGAACGCGAATCCGTCGTACTGCACCCGCAGGACGGCGGCCGGCCCCAAGCGTTTCCCGCCGGGGGCGTGCAAGCCGTGGGCGCGGCGGTGCGAAAAATAACGGACGCGGAGTAATTTCCGCCCCTTGATTTTAGCCGTAATTCCATTATACTATCAGTATCCCCCTGCGGGAGGCGGACAGAAAACTCCCCGGGGCGCCAGCCCTTCCTGTTGATGTCGGGCGGCGCGGTCGGATGATAACTGCTCCGGGTTGTTTGGCGCGCGGGCGCGAAGAGCGTGGCGGGCCGGAAGGCCGGGAGGCAGAAAATAAGAGTTCTTTGAGGATTGTGCAGCGATGCGGGGTTGTTCGGCATGCAAAGACCGTTTCACAAGCTCTGGGCCCGTTACCTGAGGGTAAGGGGAATTCGCCAGGGACATGGGGCGGTGCAGCGGACGTCAAGCGTCGTGTAACGCCGCAAAATTCTTAACTGTCAGCCAAATCCCGAACAAGGGGATAAGTGAGAAATCATGGAAGAGTCGACTAAATGAGTCCTCCGCGTTGAATAAATGCGGAGGGCTCTTTTTTATCTAAAATACTTCATAAATTTGTTTTTCCCCCACTTTAAAAGAGGGCCATCCAAACAAACCGCAAAAAGCCTCTGCAGCAAACTCCCTTGACTCAGCCCGGGAAATTTAATCAATTTAAATTCTGTAGTAAGGAGAAGAGGGAGATTCCCTCGTTCCAAACCGAGCGCAAAAGGTCTGGGAAGACGGATCACTTGAATTAATACGGCACAGAAGTTGACAGCCAGGCCTTGAAGGAAACACGTCAAACGCCACTGTTCTATAGTGGGAGGCTATATTGCCGTTACCGGGGATCATATAAAAATTAAACTCCCTTCCGTAAGCATTACAAGTTAAAATATTATTTGTCCCTCCGTTTAGGCTAGATACCCTGCATCCGGCAGAAATATCCACATCCAAATCCGTAAAAGAATGCGTCATACTGCCATTGGCCAGGATATATACTTGCTGGGCCTGGCAAACAGCTTTTAACTTGGGGAAAATAAAACCAGTTACACGGGCTTTATCCACCGCCGCTTCGTACTGAGGCCATGCCACCGCCGCCAATATACCGATAATTAATACCACCACCAACAGCTCTATAAGCGTAAATCCAAGGCTTTTTTGCACGGGATATATCCCCCTATTTATATAAGTTGATATTCCCAATTTATCAAAAAAAAAAAACGCGTCAAGGCTCTTTAAAAAGCGACAGATAAAAACGTCGTCATCCCCGAAAGTTGGCGGCCCGCAGGGGCATAAATAACTGCCCCCGGCGCAACCGGGGGCAGTTATTTAAATGGCGGAGCCGTTAGTCTTTCTTTTTAAACTGTGCGTTGTAGAGCGAAGCGTACGCGCCGTTAGGCAGTTTGAGCAACTCCTCGTGCGTTCCTTCCTCCACGATATGCCCTTCGTTAAGCACCACGATTTTGTCCGCATTTACTACCGTGGACAGGCGGTGCGCAATCACGAACACGGTGCGGTTTTTCATCAGGTTGTCCAAAGCTTTCTGCACCACGGCTTCGGACTTGTTGTCCAGCGCGCTGGTCGCCTCGTCCAAAATCACGATAGGCGCCTGACGGATAAACGCGCGCGCAATGGCTACGCGCTGACGCTGGCCGCCGGAAAGCGTCAGGCCGCGCTCGCCCAGCTCGGTATCCAGCCCGTTCTTAAGGGTGCGGATAAAATCATCCAGGTGGGCGTTTTTAACGGCTTCTTTCAAATCCGCTTCCGTCGCGCCCGGGCGGCCGATTAAGATATTGTCGCGAATCGTGCCCGAAAACAGGAAGTTGTCCTGGAACACCACGGCGATATGGTCGCGCAGGGATTTTAAGGTGAAATCTTCAATGTTCACGCCGTCAATGGTAATCGCGCCTTTGGTTACGTTGTAAAAGCGCGGCAGCAGGCTGACAACGGTGGATTTCCCGCCGCCCGAGTTGCCCACCAGCGCCACCGTCTTTCCGGCGGGAACCGTCAGGTTGACGTCCTTGAGCACGTATACGCCGGGTTTATAGGCGAAGGAAACGTTTTTAAAGCGGATTTCTTTATTAAGCCCTTTGAGTTCCAGGGAATCTTTTTTGTCGGAAATGGCGGTTTTCAGCGAGAAGATTTCAAAAATACGGTCAATCGCCAGGAAGGCTTTTTTGATGTCCACATAATTGTCGCCCATGGTTTTAACGGGCGTGTAGAGCATCAAAAGCGCGGTAACAAACGACGTAAAGTTACCGCTGGTAATCGTACCTTTTACAATCATGGAGCTGCTCTGCCAGAACACCAGCGCCAGCCCCAGCGAAACGATAAAATGCATCACGGGCGACAGCCAGCCCGTATGCTTCACCATACCCATATTGAGGTTGAAAATATCGTCCATCAGCCGGTTAAAGCGGATTTCCTGGTCTTCCTGCAAGTTATACGCGGCGATGGTGCGGTTGCCGTTGAACGTTTCGTTGTACGCGCGCATGGCGATGGAACCGATTACCACCGTATTGCGCACCAGTTCTTCCAGTTTTTTGCGCACAATAAAAATCAGCGCGCCGGCGGCGGAAAACGCCCCCACGGCGATTAACGTCAGCTGCCAGGAGTTGTAGAACAGCACAAAAATAAGCGTAACGGAGGAGAAAACGCGCGTGATAATCATGCGCAGGTTATTAATCAGGCCGTTGCAGGCGGTGTCCGCGTCGCCGTTATAGCGCATCATGATGTAGCCGGAGTCGGTCGTGTCAAAATACCCGCTGTGCATACTTAAAAGCTTGTGGAAAAGTTTTTTGCGCACGTCCAGCGTAATTTTATTGCCCACCCACGAGTTTAAATACTTCACCAAATACGTCAGCACGCTCTGCGCGAGCACAAACCCGATGATAAGCAACGGAATAAACGCGGCGAAGGCGGCGTCTTTGGCTACGAGTACATCGTCGGTGTAATACTTCATAAACAGCGCGACGGTCGCGTCCAGCGCGCCCACGGGCAGGGCAAGCGCCAGGCCCAAACAAGCGCGGAACCAATACGGTTTTACGAACGGCCACATTTTTTTATAATTTTCAACAAACGGATTTTTGGCAACCAGTTCGCCGACGGGACGGGTAAAAAAGTTTTTCATATATAACTTCTCCGGGGAAATTTAACCTATTTTTTATTATAACAATTCAAAAGCACATTGTCCCCCGGCAGCATACATAAAAAATCCCCGGCTGCACCGGGGATTTTTGTATCCGCCGTCCTTTTAGCGAAAAATAGACTCATAGCAGTAACTGGAACCCCAGTCTTCGTCGCTGGAGTCCGAGTCCATAGTTACGAGGTACTGGCAGTTGCCGCACGTGACGGTTTTCTTCTGCGCGCCGGAAGAGTCCAGCGCAAAGCCCCGTATACAGCTGTTATCATTTAGCCAAAGGCCGTCCGGCCAGCCGCACGATTCCGTCCACACCCAGCCGGAAGATAAAGTATCGGCCTTTTCCCATTGCCAGGTACCGGTGTATTCATATACAAAAGAAAAGTCATACCGGAGCACATACAAATCTACATCTACGGAAATTCCGTCATTCCGTTTGCAGCCGCTGTTGCGAATGTGGTTTCCGTCGTCCGAAGAGCAATTATACATACGGCAGGATATGTCAAACTCCACGGCCTCTTCCGGCACGTATGCGCATTTGCTGGTGCTCCAGTAAGCATACAGCGCGCCGCCGCACGAACAATCCTGCACTTTTTTACTTCTGCCTTCGGGCCCGGTAGAACAATCCACCACCGTGCCGCCTTTTGATTTTAATAAATAAGACGTATACGAATTACTCCCCGTCGTGCTCCCGTCTGACTTGTAATCTTTGGTATAAATGTTGCTCCATTCCAGCTCGTCATCGCCGCCCTGGCCGCTGGTCTGCACCTGCCCCGGAATGGTTAAATTGACGGCTTTCGCGCCTTTTACTTTCAAGCTGGCCGCATATAACGTATCTTCCACTTTGCTTTTAGCCGATGAAGCTCCCGACACCGTGGCCGTATTCGCCAGCAGACGCCCGCCCGTTACTTCGCTGTTGTTATTGACGCTAAGCGTACCTGAAATACGGTACTCCGGCGTGTTCCCGCCCAGGGTGGCGCCGTTTTTTAAAGACAGCGTTTGTAAATAGCTGTTTGCCCCTTTAAGCGTCACCGTTCCCACGCTCGCGCGCGTATTACAAAAGTTTAACAATGGTACGGACGTGGTGGCGCTGTAGTCCGCCGTTTCCAGCTGAGCGAATGTACCCAGCGGAGAAGACAAGGTGGTAACAAACGTCATTTGTTCGGCGTGTAATATATACGTACCGGAAAGTAAAACTAAGACGGTTAAAACTCGTTTCATAGAAACTCCTTTCATCCTGATGGGAATGGCCTAAATATCCCCGGAGAGAAGAGTTTAAACGAGGTGTGCGAGGGGATACGACCCAATAGGTCTTCCCCCAATTTATCAAAAAAAAAAAACAATACAAGCCTTTTATATCTTTCTTCTTTTATTTCTAAAAGAAGCAAAAGGTTCTGCTTCCTTTTTCTGACAGCAGAAAAAGGAACAAAAAGACTGCCGGCCGGTGCCCATA
>NZ_CAUDSG010000052.1:0-8091 GCF_958451995.1 Candidatus Avelusimicrobium alvi | reverse complement strand
GAGGGCTACGCCCGTATTGAGAAAAACCCCCGGCTACGCCGGGGGATGTTTATTATGGATACCTTGCAAACGCTCCGGCGCAAAAGCCCGGGCGGCCGAAATTTAATACAATAAGAGAGAGCGGTTTTATTCGTGCAAAAAGAATAGCTTTTTTGGCGAAAGTTTCTTATAATATAAGTATACTTACCGCTCGGTAAATAAAACCGGGGGCGACGTATGGCGCTGGGACCGTTCACCAAGCAGGATCATCTGCAGATTACGACGTTGGGGCTGGAGTTTGCCGCGTCGGAAATGCTGGGCGCTTACGCCGGGTATTGGCTGGATAAACGGCTGGATTGCAGCCCGTGGTTTTTAATCGCGGGGGCCGTATTGGGGTTTATGCTGGGGTTTTACCAAATCATACGTTCGGCCAGCCAAATGGAAAAAGACGCCGCAAATTTAAAAAAGGCAGATAAAAAAGATGGACGTAGCTGAAATTATTTCTCACCACATTTTAGACCACGACTGGGGGGTAACCCTGGCGGGTTTTCGTCTCCCGGTCACTACCCACACCGTTACGCTGTTGGGGATAAGCGTTGTATTACTGCTCGGCCTGCACTGGATTTCGCTGGGCCGCCAAAGCCGCACGGGGCGCTTGCTGACTACGCTGGCGGAAGAGTATGTTTCCTTTATCCGCGACAGTATGGTTCTGCCCAATATGGGCCGGGAAGGCCGCGGTTTCCTGCCGTATTTCTGCACGCTGTTTTTATTTGTGCTGTTCGCGGCGCTGGCGGGGCTGGTGCCCGGCATGCGGACCGCTACCGCCAACATTTCGGTTACCGCCGCGCTGGCTTTATGCTCGGGCGGTCTGATTCTGTACAGCGGGCTTAAATTCCACGGCGTCATCGGCTTTTTAAAAGGCTTTGTTCCGTCCGGCACGCCGGGCTGGCTGGTGCCGCTGATTTTCCCGCTGGAAGTAGTCAGCTTGATTATCAAAGTATGCGTGCTGGCTATCCGTTTGTTTGCCAATATGCTTTCGGGGCATATGGTGCTGATTTGTTTGCTGTTGATTATTTTTATCGTCGGACAGATGCACGTTGCCGCGGGCGCGGGGGCTTTGATTCCGGCCATGGGGCTTGAAATTTTTATGACGTGTCTGGAACTGTTGGTGGCGTTTTTGCAGGCGTATGTGTTTACGCTGTTAACGGCCATTTTCGCCGGGTCCGTCATTCATACGCATTAATTTAAAAATCTAGCAAGAGGGCTTCGGCCCGAAAAGGAGAATAACATATGGAACTCGTAGCACTTAAATACATCGCCGCCGGTATCGGCGCGGGACTCACCGTCATTGGCGCGGGCCTTGGTTTGGGTAAAATCGGCACCGCCGCGTTGGAAGGCACCGCCCGCCAGCCCGAAGCCGGTTCCGACCTGCGCACCACGATGATCATCATCGCCGCGCTGTTGGAAGGCGCCGCTATGCTGGGCTTGGTGATCTGCC
The DNA here is from genome assembly GCF_958451995.1 of Candidatus Avelusimicrobium alvi. Classification (NCBI taxonomy): domain Bacteria; kingdom Pseudomonadati; phylum Elusimicrobiota; class Elusimicrobia; order Elusimicrobiales; family Elusimicrobiaceae; genus Candidatus Avelusimicrobium; species Candidatus Avelusimicrobium alvi. The sequence goes on along the minus strand of NZ_CAUDSG010000052.1, from coordinate 6,614 downwards.
TGCTCACGATGGTAATGAAATAAGCCGTTTGGAAGCGTAATTTATGGAAGATTTATTGAAGCCCGACTACGGCGTAATGGTGCTGACGGTCTGCAACTTCCTGTTACTCGTGTATTTGCTGAAAAAATTTGCGTGGAACGGCATCATCGGTATGCTGGAAAAACGCGAACAGCAGGTGGCGAATGACAAGCGGGAAGCGCAGGAAGCCCGCGCCGCCGCGGAAAATATTAAACGCGACCTGGACGAAAAGCTCGCCCAAATTTCCGACGAAGCCGCCAAAAAAATGGCCGAAGCCGTGAAAATGGGCGAAACGCAGAAGGAGCAAATCCTGGCGGCCGCCAAGGAACAGTCCGAGCGGCTGATTGAACAGGCCAAAGCGCAAATTGAAGCGGAAAAGAACAAAGCATTGTCCGACGTGCGCGGTGAAATCGCCCGCACCGCCGTGCTGGCCGCCTCCAAAGTGGTGCAGCAGCAAATGAGCGAAGAATCCGCCCAAAGCGTGGTGGACCGGGTGCTTGAGGAAGTAAAGGCAAAATAAGGTTATGAACAGTTCAGACAGAATCGCCGTGCAGCGTTACGCCGCCGCTTACAACGGCCTGAGCGCGTCCAACGAAGAAGCCGCCCGCCGGGCGGCCGACTTGCGCGCCGCGCAGGAGGCTTTGTCCGCCGTGCGCGAATATATGACCAGCCCGCGCGTCTCTTCGGAACAAAAAAAACAAACCGTCAAAGACGCGCTGCAAGGCGCGCCGGAAACGGCGTCGTTCGTGGAACTGTTGATTGACGCCAAACGCTACGGACTTTTGGAAGCCGTTACCCGCCGCGTGGGGGAACTGTTGGACGAGCGGCTGGGTATTATGCGCGCGGAAGTGGCGTCGGCGCGGGAATTAAGCCCCGCGCAAAAGAAAGCCGCCGAGGAAGCCTTGTCCGCACGTTACGGCGGACGGGTGGAAGCCTCTTTTATAACCGACCCGGCCCTTTTGGGTGGACTCAAAATCCGGTGCCGGGGAGAACTGATAGACGGCAGCCTGCAGGGGCGTTTGGCCAAACTGCAGGAAGAACTGACACATTAATACGGTAATTATATGGCAATCAGACCAGAAGAAATAACCAATATCATTAAAGAAAAAATAGAACATTTTGACACTTCCGCCGACGTCAGCGAAGTGGGCACCGTCATCCAGGTGGGCGACGGCATTGCCCGCGTGCACGGTTTGAATAACGTAAAAGCCTCGGAACTGGTTGATTTCGGCAACGGCGTCAAAGGTATGGCGCTGAACCTGGAATACGACAACGTAGGCTGCGTGCTGATGGGCCCGGACCATTTGGTCCGCGAAGGCGGCACCGTCAAGCGCACCGGCGAAGTAATCAGCATTCCCGTCAGCGCGGATATGATTGGCCGCGTGGTGGACCCGCTGGGCAACGCGCTGGACGGCAAAGGCGCCATCAAGGCCGATAAAACGATGCCCTTGGACATCGTTGCCCCCGGCATTATTGACCGCCAGCCCGTTAAACAGCCGCTGCAAACCGGTATCAAAGCGATTGACGCCATGGTGCCGATCGGCAAAGGCCAGCGCGAGCTGATTATCGGCGACCGCCAGACGGGTAAAACCGCCATCGCGGTGGATGCCATCATCAACCAGAAGAATATTCCGCAGTCTGAACGCTGCATCTGCATTTACGTGGCCGTCGGCCAGAAGCAGAGCACCGTGGCGCAGGTCGTCAAAACGCTGACGGACTTCGGCGCCATGGATTACACCGTGGTCGTGTCGGCCACCGCGTCGGACCCGGCTTCCCTTTTGTACATCGCCCCGTACGCGGGCTGCGCCATCGGCGAATACTTTATGTGGCAGGGCAAAGACGTGCTGATTGTGTATGACGATTTGTCCAAACACGCCCAGGCGTACCGCCAGATGTCCTTGCTGCTGCGCCGCCCCCCGGGCCGCGAAGCGTTCCCCGGCGACGTATTCTATTTGCACTCCAGACTGCTGGAACGCGCCTGCAAACTTTCCAAAGAAAACGGCGGCGGTTCGCTGACCGCGCTTCCCATCATTGAAACGCAGGCCAACGACGTGTCCGCGTATATTCCGACCAACGTCATTTCCATTACGGACGGACAGATTTACCTGGAAAGCAGCTTGTTCTTGAGCGGCATCAAGCCGGCCATTAACGTCGGTTTGTCCGTGTCGCGCGTAGGCGGCTCGGCCCAGCGCAAAACCATGCGCAAAGTGGCCGGTACGCTGCGTATTGACCTGTCCCAGTATCAGGAGCTGGAAGGCTTCGCGCAGTTCGGTTCGGAACTGGATAAAGAATCCCAGCGCCAAATCGCGCGCGGCAAACGCATGACGGAACTGTTAAAGCAGAACCAATACGCGCCTATGAAAGTGGGCGAAGAAGTGCTGGTGCTGTACGCCGGCGTGCACGGATATTTGGACGGCGTGGAAGTCAGCGACGTGCTGGAATATGAAAAACAGCTGCTCGCCTACGCCCGCGCCGAACGCCCGGACGTGCTGGAAACGCTCAACACCGTTAACGAACTGACGAAAGAAGTGGAAGAAAAAGTCGTCAGCGCGCTGGACGCTTTTAAATCGGTTTTCAAACCCGCGAAACAGGAGAAATAAATGGACGCTAAAACCAAGAAAAAATACCTGGTTACCGGCGGCGCCGGATTTATCGGCAGCAATATCGCCAAAACCCTGGAAGCCCAGGGCCACGAAGTAACCGTGATGGACGATTTTTCCAAAAACGGCAATTTTAAAAACCTGATCGGTTTTAAAGGCGACGTGATTACCGCGGATTTGTTCAACTATATGCCGACGGATATGTATTTTGACGCCATCTTCCACGAAGCCGCCATCACCGACACCACGGTAATGGACCAAAAAGCCATGATGGAACAGAACGTGGAAGCGTTCAAAAACCTGCTGAGCTTCGCCGCGGAAAACGAAATTAAAAAAGTCATTTACGCTTCTTCCGCCGCCACTTACGGCAACGGGCCCGTCCCCAATGTGGAAACGCAGCCCACCCACCCGGAAAACGTCTACGGTTTTTCCAAGGTGATTATGGACAATGTCGCCCGCCAGTTCTCGGCCGACAATAACGATATGGCCATCATCGGCCTGCGCTATTTCAACGTGTACGGCCCCGGCGAATACTACAAGGGCAAAATGGCCAGCATGGTGTACCAGCTGTACAACCAGATGAAAGCCGGCAAACGCCCGCGCGTATTCAAATACGGCGAACAGCAGCGCGATTTCGTATATGTAAAAGACATTGTCAAAATCAATCTCTGCGCGCTGAATAACGGCAAAGAAACCGGCGTATACAACGCCGCCACCGGTATCCCGCGCGACTACAACGCCATCATCGCGTGCTTAAATAAAGAGCTCGGCACCAACCTGGAACCCGAATACATTGATAATCCGTATCCGTTCTTCCAGCTTAAAACGCAGGCGGATATGACGCTGGCCAAAGAAAAACTCGGTTACGAGCCGGATTACTCGCTGGAAGCGGGCATTGCGGACTACGTGTCCATTCTGGAAGGCCGGAATAAATAGGTAACGGCATGGAATCACTCAGGGACATACGGCAAAACATCAAAGCCATCAAATCCACGCAGCAGATTATGCAGACGATGAAGATGATCTCCAGCGCCCGCATCCGCAAAGCGCAGGACGCGATGGACGCCGCCCGCCCGTTCGCCAAAAAAATGCTGCAAATGGTGGACGATTTAAAGCAGGATATTCTGGCTATGCCGGAACCGGAAGACGGCGAAAGCTGGGCCGGACGCTTTTTCGTCAACAAAACCGGGGACGCCGGCAAAATCGGCCTCCTGGTTATTACGGGCGACAAAGGCCTGGCGGGTTCGTTCAACGCGGTCATTTTGCGCAGCGTGCTGCAATTTCTGAAAGAACACAAAGACAAAGAAATTTTCGTCTTTGCGGTGGGCAAAAAAGGGCGCGATTTTCTGATGCGTTTAAAAATGCCGAATTTGCATATTGCGTACGAAAGCGTGGGGATTTTCCCGAAAGTTTCCTACGCGCACGCGGAACTGCTGGGCGAAGCGGTGCTGAAAACGTATTTTGAGCAGAAACTGGGCGAAGTGGTGCTGATTTACAACGACTTCAAGTCCCTCGCCAGCCAGAACCTGGTGGAACAGAGAATGCTGCCGTTTGATTTTGAACAACATCACAACGACAAAGACGAAAGCGATTTTCTGTTTGAGCCCGGCATGCTGGAAATTTTCCAGCTTCTGGTGCCGCGTCTGGTAAAAGCCAATATGTACCGCTTTTTGCTGGAATCGCAGGCCGCCAACCTGGCCGCCACCATGAACGCGATGGACGCCGCCAGCAAAAATGCGGGGGAACTGGTTACCGCGCTGGGCGTAAAGCTCAACAAAGTGCGCCAGGCCAGCATTACCAACGAAATTTTGGATATTGTGAACGGGGCCGAAGCCCTAAACAGCTAATTCTTAGAATACAGGAAACCATATGAAGACTGGAAAAGTAATTCAGATCATCGGTGCGGCGGTGGACGTTCAATTTGAACAAGACCACCTCCCCGCCATTGAAAACGCCATTGAAATTGATATGGAAGGCGGCAAAAAAATCGTGGCCGAAGTGGCCCAGCAAATGGGCGACGGCATCGTCCGCTGCGTTTCGCTGGAAAGCACCGACGGCCTGCAGCGCGGCGCCAAAGCCGTAGACACCGAGGGCCCCCTTTCCGTGCCGGTGGGCGAAGCGTGCCTGGGCCGCCTGATGAACGTGCTGGGCAAACCGCAGGACCACAAAGGCGATATCAAAGCCGATATGGATATGCCCATCCACCGCGATCCGCCCTCTCTGGAAGACCAAAACCCGACCCCGGAAATTTTTGAAACCGGTATTAAAGTAATTGACCTCATCGCCCCGTATATGAAAGGCGGAAAAGTGGGTCTGTTCGGCGGCGCGGGCGTAGGCAAAACCGTGCTTATTATGGAGCTTATCAACAATGTGGCGCGCGAGCACCACGGCAGCTCCGTCTTCGGCGGCGTGGGGGAAAGAAGCCGCGAAGGCAACGATTTGATGCTGGAAATGAGCGAGTCCAAACTGTCCGACGGGAGCACCGTGCTGGATAAAACCGTGCTCGTCTACGGCCAGATGAACGAGCCGCCGGGCGCGCGCGCCAAAGTGGCTCTTACCGCTCTTACGCAGGCCGAATACTTCCGCGACGTAAAAGGCCAGGACGTATTGTTGTTCCTGGACAATATTTTCCGCTTCGTGCTTGCCAACTCCGAAGTGTCCGCCTTATTGGGCCGTATGCCGTCCGCCGTGGGTTACCAGCCGACCTTAAACACCGAAATCGGCAACCTGCAGGAACGTATTACGTCTACGAAAAAGGGCGCCATTACGTCCATTCAGGCCGTATACGTGCCCGCCGACGACTTGACCGACCCCGGCGTGGCCGCCACATTTACGCACTTGGACTCCACTTCCGTGCTTTCGCGCCAGATTGCCAGCTTGGGTATTTACCCGGCTGTGGATCCGCTGGATTCCACTTCCCGCATTCTGGACCCGCGCATCATCGGCGACGAACACTACAACGTGTCCCAGAGCGTGCGCAAAGTCTTGCAGAAATACAAAGATTTGCAGGATATCATTGCCATTCTGGGTATGGACGAACTTTCGGACGACGACAAGAAAACCGTGGCCCGCGCCAGAAGAATCCAGAAGTTCCTGTCGCAGCCGTTTTCGGTGGCCGAACAATTCACCGGACACCCGGGCAAATACGTTAAACTGGCCGACACCATCAAAGCCTTTAAGGGCATTGTAGACGGTGAGTATGACCATATCCCGGAATCCTGCTTCTACATGTGCGGCGGCATTGAAGACGTGCTGGCCAACTACGAAAAAGTCAAAGACAAAGAGTAATCTATGGCCAAGAAACTGACCCTAAACCTGATTACGCCGGAAAAACAGCTCCTCTCCAACCTGGAGGTGGATATGGTCATCCTGCCCGCTTTATTGGGCGAGATGGGCATTCTGCCCGGGCACGTGAAAACCATCGTGCAGCTGGGGATGGGTTCCCTGCGTTACAAAAAGGACGGGAAAGAAGAAGAGTTTGCCGCGCTGGGGGGCTTTGTGGAAGTCCTAAACGACGTGGTAAACGTGTTTGCCGAAGGGGCGGAACTGGCTGGTGCAATTGACGAAGAGGCCGAAAAGCAGAAAATTAAGGCAGCCAAAGAGTCCCTCTCCAACAAAGACGCCGACATTGATTTTGAACTGGCCGAGTTGGAAATCAAGCAGGCAATCGCCCGTATGAAAGTTAAAAAAAGACATATGTAAGTTTTCCGGACAGGTCTTTAAAAACCCCCGTTTACCGCGGGGGTTTTTTGTTTGATTTATTGGGATAGTACGGCTCCATTAGCCGGGTGTTTGCGCATAGAAAAATGCCCCCCGGAAAACTTTTACATTCCCGAATGTTTCTCTTCCAAGTATCTAAAAGTACCGTATATTGCCAGGCCCTGGCCAGGCCAGAGAAGGGAGCCCAGGCTCTGGGCCCTGCCCCCGGCAAGGGGGTTGATTTGTTTTTTTTTTTTGATAAATTGGGGAAAGACCTATTGGGTCGTATCCCCTCGC
>NZ_CAUDSG010000051.1:0-8135 GCF_958451995.1 Candidatus Avelusimicrobium alvi | reverse complement strand
AAAAAAAAAAACAAATCAACCCCCTTGCCAGGGGCAGGACCCAGAGCCTGGGCTCCCTTCTCTGGCCTGGCCAGGGCTTGGCAATAAACGGTGCTATTAGATACTTGGGAGAGAAACATTCGGGGACGCAAAAGTTTTCCGGGGATAGTTCTTTATCTGCACGGCCCGGAAGGCCGCAAAAGCAAAACGCCCCGGGGCGTTTAGCCTGCGGGGCGTGTGAACGTTCAAATACAGTTTATTTATTTTTGATTTTGGAGAATTTGGGATATAACACGTCGGTAAACTTGTTAAATTCCTCTTCCCCGCCGCGGATTTTTAAATTTACGGACAGCACATATACGTCCTTGGTCAGGATATCGCGCCAGTTGTCCGGAAATTTTACAAAATCCTTAAAAGTTGTAATCAGCGGCAGTCCGCCGCGCGTTTCTTCAAACGTGCGCAGATTTTCCTCGGTATAGTGCTGGTGGTCCGGGAAACGCCATTTTTGTTTGAGCGTCAGCCCCAGGTTCTGCAGGGTTTTTTCAAACGTTTCCGGGTGGCCGAGCGCGCAGAAACACGCCGCCGGGCCCTGGATGGCTTTCAAATCCACTTTTTTGGTGTTGCAAATATCAAAATAATACTCGGGTTCGTGCACGCTTTCCAGGATTTCCACCGCGTCGTTGTAGAGGCGGATTTGGTCCTTAATGTCTTCCAGCTGGCGGACGGACACCTGGTCGCAGTGCGTCATGACCACCAAAGAAGCGCGCTTTAAGGCCGTCATCGGTTCGCGCAGAACGCCGTAGGGCAAAAGGTGTTTGTTGCCAAACGGGTTTTTCGCGTCAATTAAAATGACGTTGGCGTCGCGGCGCAGGCGGTGGTGCTGGAGGCCGTCATCCAGCAGAATAATCTGGCTTTTAAAACGTTTTAACGCTTCCGTGGCGGCGGCGGCGCGGTCGGGCGAAATGACGATGGGCACTTTGTACTGGCTCAGCACGCGGCTCATCATAAAGGGCTCGTCGCCCGCCAGGCGCCAGTCGGCGTCCGGGTTGTCAAACAATACGACGGGGCCTTCGGTCTTGCGCTGGCGTTTGTAGCCGCGCGAAACAATCGCCACGCGGATGCCTTCTTTGGCCAGCGTGGTGGCGGCTAAAAGCACGGCGGTGGTTTTGCCGGTGCCCCCGGCGGTGATGTTGCCGATGCACACGACGCGGGAATTGACGCTTTTGGACGTTTTCCACCCGTTTTCGTACGCCGCGCGGTCCAGCCAGGCGCCCGCGCCGTAAATTTTAGAAGCGGCCATCAGCACGCCGCGCCCGAGGGCGTTTTCTTCCAAATCTTCCTTTAATTTCAGTAAATCCATAAACTCCCCTAAAAAACGGTTTTAGATATTTTAGCATTTTGCGCACCCTTTCAAAACCGGGCGGGTTTTCAAACTAAAATTAGTATAATGGCTATATATGGAAAAAGCCCGTTTTCAAAAAACCCCTTTGCATTTTATCCAATACCTCGCGCTCAAAACTTTTTGCGCGCTGTTCGGCCTCCTGCCTTATAAAACGGCGGTATGGCTGGGACGTACGGCTACCGGCTCGGTCCGCTTTGTGATGAAACGCCGTTTTGAACGCTCCGTGTACGACATCCGCCGCGCGTTTCCCCAAATGTCCGAACAGCAAGCCCGCCAAACCGCGCTGGAATCCTGGCGCAATATGGGCGGCATTCTGGCGGAATTTATCAAACTGACCCGCATGACGCCGGAAGAATTTAAAAAACACAGCCGCATTATCGGCGCGGAAAAAATGTTAAACGCCCAAAACAACACGGGCGGCATCATCCACATCGGCCATTTTACCAACTGGGAAGCCTTCGGCCTGGCGGGCGCGGTGTACGGGGTGGACAAAGCGGTGCTGGCCCAGCGGGTGGACAACCCTTACGTGGACGAAGAAACCAACCGCCTGCGCAATATTTTTACGGGACGCACCTTTTACAGCAACAATGAAGACAAACCGTTTTTTGCCTGTATGCGCTGGCTGAAAAAGAAAAAAATGCTCGGCATTTTGATTGACCAAAACGCCGGTTCCAGCGAAGTATGGGTGCCTTTTATGGGGCGCATTGCGGCATTCTCCCCCATTACCGCGCTTTTATCCATTAAAATGCAGGTGCCCGTTTTCCCGGTGCGCGTCTGGCGCGAAGCGGACGGAACCATCGTTTCCGAAGTGATGGACCCGGTGCTCCCGCCCAAAGAATACAGCATGGACAATGTACGCAAATTTACCAAAACCCTCGTGGGGTATTACGAAGACTGGCTGCGCGAAAACCCCGCTTCATGGCTGTGGGCACACAACCGCTGGAAACGCGAAGCCGAGGGCGAAGCCTATTTAAAAGCCCACCCGGAGGAACGCGTATGAGCGGCAAAATAAAAGCCGTATTTCTGGACCGGGACGGCACCGTTATCCACGAAAAACCCGGCACCTATTTAAGCGATCCGGCCAAAGTGCGCCCCTACCAAAGCGCGGCGGCCGCGTTCAAACTGCTTAAAAAACTGGGATTTCATTTTTTTATCGTTTCCAACCAGTCCGGCATCGGCCGGGGCTACTTTACCGAAAAAGAAGTAAACGCCGTCAATGCGCGGATGCTTAATTTGTTAAAACCCGCCGTCATTGAAGAAATTGTTTTCTGCCCGCACGCGCCGGAACAGCATTGTTCCTGCCGCAAGCCCAACCCCAAGCTCGGCCTGGAACTGATTAAAAAATATAATATAGACCCGAAACAGTCTTATATGATTGGCGACAAAAAGGCCGACGTGGAATTCGGCCGGGCCATCGGCTTTACCCCGGTGCTCGTGACCACGGCCAACGGCAAAAACCATTTGAAAAAATATCCCGATATGCGCCCGGCCAAAGCGGCCTCCAGCCTGCTGAACGCGGCGCGCTTTATCGCCAAACATTCCGGGAGCACCCATGACGCATAAACGGCTCCTGGCGCTGGGCGGACTGATTCTGCTGGCAGGCTGCACCTGCAACCGCCTGGCGGACGCGCCCGCCCCGCAGAGCGCCGCCGTTGTTCCCGCTGCCGCCGCACCCGTAACGCCCGCCGTTCCCCTTTCGCCCGCCCCGGCTAACAAAACTATCCAGCCGCACACAACGCCCCAAACGCCTGCGGGCGTTTCCGCCCCCCGGTCCGCCGAACCCGAAGAAGTAACCCTGTTTCCGCAAGAAGCGGGGCAGACGCTGGAAGAAACGCTCCCTTCCGCCCCCAAAGAACCCGGCGCCGCCGATTTTGTGGCGCAGGCCCGCGCGGGCCAAACCCTGTCAAAACCCGCGCCGGACGAGGCTTCTTTTAAAGGCGAGGAGCTGATTCCCCTGGATGGCCGCCGCCTAAGCCCCCTGGCCTACGAACCCGTGCAAAAGACGGATACTTCCTCCCCCTGGAGCGGCGAAGAATTAAAATACGGCGTATATTATTCCTTTATCAAGGCCGGAACGGCGTATATCAAAAACCGCGGGATTACGACCGTGAACGGACGCAAAGCGTACCTGATTCAAACCACGGCTTTTTCCGCCAGCGTAATTGACGCATTCTTTAAAGTGCGCGACGTAAATTATTCCTGGATTGACGCCGAAAATTTTTATTCGCTCGGCTACTCGCAAAGCGTGCGCGAAGGCGGCTACAAGCGCGACGAATGGCTGACGTTTGACTACAAAAACAACCGCTTCTACGGCGAAATGCAGAAAAAAGAAGCCCCCCGCGCGCTTTCAGGCCCGCTCAGCCAGCGGGTGCTGGATATGCTTTCCTCGCTTTATTTCGTGCGCGCGCAGAAGCTGGAAGAAGGTCAAGACATCATTTTTGACATCATCAACCGCGAAAAGCAATACCCGCTGGTGGTAAAAGTGCTGGGCAAAGAAACGGTAAAAACCGCCGCCGGCAAGTTTGACTGCATAGTAGTGGAACCGCAGTTTAGAGGCGAGGGGATTTTTGTCAGCAAAGGCAAAAGCTTAAAGGTCTGGCTGACGGATGACGAGTATAAAATGCCCGTCAAAATGAAGACGGAAGTGTTCATCGGCAGCGTATCGGCCGAACTACTGGAATACAAACGAAATTAAATATATAATGTTGTAATAATTATTCAGGAGCGTGCTATGCAATCCATACCGACTAAACGCTTAAAAGAGATTTTGAAACATTTTGAAGGGCAGGAAATCATCGTGGTGGGCGACATTATGCTTGACCACTTTATTAAAGGCAGCGTCAGCCGCATTTCGCCGGAGGCCCCGGTGCCGGTGGTGGACGTGAAAAAAGAATTTTTTGTAGCCGGCGGCGCGGGCAACGTGGCCGTAAACCTGGCGGCCCTGGGCGCGCGCCCGGTAATGGTGTCCGTCGTCGGGCAGGACCTGGGCGGCGAAATGCTAAAAGGCTTCCTGCGCGATAAAAAGGTAAACATCTACGGCGTCGCCGAAGACCCGGACCGCCCCACCACCCAAAAAATCCGCGTGATGGCCGAACAGCAGCAAATCGTCCGCTTTGACCGCGAAAGCAAAAAAACCATCTCCCCCTCCGTCTCCACGCTCTGCATGAAAAGCTTTGAGCTGGCGGTAAAAACCGCCAAAGGTGTCATTTTGTCCGACTACGGCAAAGGTATGCTCAGCGACCATAACATCCAAACCATTATTGACACCTGCCGCAAGCACAAAATCCCGGTGTGCGTGGACCCGAAAATTGACAACTTTAAAAAGTATAAAAACATCACCTGCATGACCCCTAACACCAAAGAAGCGTGGGAAGGCATGGGCGAATCCCCCAAGGCGGGCGAAGAAGCCATTGAAACGCTGGGCCGGAAAATTTTAAAAATGCTGGACGCCGACTCCATTTTAATCACCCGCGGCGCGGACGGGATGAGCCTGTTTGAAAAAGGCGCCGAAAAACCCGTCACCGTCAAAGCCACGGCGCGCGAAGTGTACGACGTTACCGGCGCGGGCGATACGGTCATCTCCGTACTGACGGCCGCCCTTTCCGCGGGAGCCACGCTGCAGGAGGCCGCCGTGCTTTCCAACTACGCGGCGGGCATTGTGGTGGAAAAATCCGGCACCGCGACGGCCACGCGCGAAGAAATTGAAGGAGTCCTTCCGTGAGCGACGTGTTAATCGCCGTCCCGGCGCGCTACGGCTCCTCGCGCCTGCCCGGTAAAATTTTAAAAGACCTGGCCGGCAAGCCCGTTCTTCAGCACACCTACGAAGCGTGCCTGAAAACCGGGCTGGGAGACGTGCTTATCGCCACGGAGTCGCCTCTTGTGGTGGAGGCCGCCGCCAAATTCGGCGCGCAGGCCGTGCTGACAAGTGAATCTTGCCAGAGCGGCACGGACCGCATTTTTGAAGCGGCCCAAAACCGCCCCGAGCCTTTTATCATCAACGTCCAGGGCGACGAGCCTTTTATCCGCCCGGAAACCATCACGGCCATCGCTGACCTGTTAAAAAGCGATCCGTCCTGCGACATCGCCACCGCCGTTACCGCCACCACGGACGACGCGAAGATTGACAACCCCAACTGCGTCAAAGCCGTGCTGGCCAAAGACGGCCGCGCGCTGTATTTTTCGCGCTCGCGCGTGCCGTTTAAAAGGGAACTGACGGAAGAAAACAAAGCCGTTCCCTACTGGCACCACTGCGGCATCTACGGGTACCGCAGGGAAGCGTTAAAACGTTTTGTTTCACTGCCGGCGAGCCCGCTGGAACAGCTGGAAAAGCTGGAACAGCTGCGCGCGCTGGAAGACGGGATGACTATTAAGTGCGTGGAAATCCGCCCCGGCGGACCCGCCATTGACACGGCGGAAGACTTAAAAGCCGCCGAAAAGTATTTAAAAGAACGCGAATAGCGCCGAACTCCCGCCGACAAGCGGGAGTTTCGTTATGCGCCGTTTTGTACAGCCATGCGGACGTAAATGCATACACTTTATATTTACACAAGGAGCCCCATATGTCTAAATTCATCATCATCACCGGCGGCGTCGTCAGTTCCCTGGGCAAGGGTATTTCCGGCGCGAGCATCGGCAAGCTTTTACAGCTTAACGGCCTGCGGGTCAATATGATTAAATGCGACCCGTATATTAACGTAGACCCCGGCACCATGAGCCCCTACCAGCACGGCGAAGTGTTCGTCACCACCGACGGCGCCGAAGCGGACCTGGACCTGGGCCATTACGAACGGTTTTTAGACGTCAATATGACCCGCGCCAACACCAACACCGCGGGAAACATCTACCAAACCGTCATTGACAAAGAACGCCGCGGCGAATACCTGGGCGCCACGGTGCAGGTCATCCCGCACATCACCAACGAAATTAAAAAACGCTTTACCGCTTTTGAAAACGACGCCGACGTGTCCATCATTGAAATCGGCGGTACGGTGGGCGATATTGAATCCCTCCCGTTTCTGGAAGCCGCCCGCCAGCTGCGCCTGGAAAAAGGCCCGCAAAACGTCATCTGCGTGCACGTTACACTTATCCCCTACATTGCCGTGGCGCAGGAACTGAAAACCAAACCGACGCAGCACTCCGTCAACAAACTGCGCGAAGTGGGCATTGAACCCGGTATGCTCATCTGCCGCACGGAGCGGCCGCTTTCCCAGCATTTAAAAGAAAAACTCTCCCTGTTCTGCAGCGTGCCCGCCCAGGCCGTTATTGAATGCGCGGACGCAAAATCCATCTACCACGTGCCGGAAATGTTCTACAAACAGCAGGTGGACAAGCAAATCATCGCGCTGTTGGGCTTAAAACCCACCCAGGAAGTGGACCCGAAATGGTTTGAATTTTTTGACAAAGCCATGACCCCTTCCAAAACCGTCAAAATCGCGGTGGCGGGCAAATACTCCGAACTCCAGGACGCGTACAAATCCGTCAACGAGGCCCTGCGCCACGCGGGAATGAATAACGACGCGAAAGTGGAAATCGTCTACGTCAACACCGAAAAAGACCAAGTGGAAGAGAAATTGAAAGAAGTGGACGGCATTTTAATCCCCGGCGGGTTCGGCGGGCGCGGCATTGAAGGCAAAATCGCCACCGTCAAATATGCGCGCGAACACAAGGTACCGTTTTTGGGCATCTGCGTGGGCATGCAGTGCGCGGTGATTGAAACGGCGCGCAACCTCTGCGGCCTGCACGACGCCAATTCCACCGAATTTGACCCGACCACCAAAGACCCGGTGGTGGATTTAACCCCCCAGCAAAAGAACGTCGTCTACAAAGGCGGCACGATGCGCCTGGGCAATTACACGGCGGATTTAAAAGAAGGTTCGCTGGCGCGCCGCTTATACGGCAAGGACCAAATCGTGGAACGCCACCGCCACCGCTACGAGTTTAACCCGCAATACGTCAAACAGCTCAGCGACGCGGGGTTAAAAGTGTCCGCCTGGCACGAAGGCGTACTGCCCGAAATCGTAGAGCGCGAGGATCACCCGTATTTTATCGCGGGCCAGTTCCACCCGGAATTTGGCTCCCGCCCGCTCCGCCCGCATCCGCTGTTTGACGGGCTTATTAAAGCGAGTTTAAAGCAAAAAGACAATAAATAAAATACAAAAACCCCGGTTTAAACGCCGGGGTTTTTTAATGCTGCGTTAAGGCATTTTGTAATAGGTAATATTGTTTGCCGTGCCAACGTCCTGCGCGCCGTAGAAGGGCTTGCACAGTTTCCCTTTTACAACGGCGTATTCAAAACAGTACAGCTCCCCGGGATTGATGCCGGAAAGGTTGTTTACATAATGCGGAATAAGCAAACCGCCGCCCAGATACGGGCCGCGTATAAAGATGGCGGTGCTGTGCAAAAAGTTGGCCGGAGCGGAATTGATGACGAGTTTATAATCGTTATTGGCGCGGATGGCGTCCGACGAGGCCGCCGACAGATACCCCGCGCCGGCGGAAGGGTTGCTCTCGGGCAGGGAATCAAAGTTCAGGTCCAGCTGGCCGTATTGTGTGGCATATACACCGTTAGCCATATAATAAACGTTTTGTGCGTTGGCCAAGGCGCGGATATTAACCAGCATCGTAGCCGCGCGCGATTTCCAGACGGCTTTTTCGTACTGCGGCACGGCCGCCGCCACCAGAATACCAATAATTAAAACAACCACCAACAGCTCTATAAGCGTAAATCCGAGGCTTTTCTGCACGGGATATATCC
>NZ_CAUDSG010000050.1:0-8568 GCF_958451995.1 Candidatus Avelusimicrobium alvi | reverse complement strand
TATGCGAGGGGATACGACCCAATCGGTCTTTCCCCAATTTATCAAAAAAAAAAAAACAATACAAGCCTTTTATATCTTTCTTCTTTTATTTCTAAAAGAAGCAAAAAGTTATACTTCCTTTTTCTGACAGCAAAAAAGGAACAAAAAGACTGCCGGCCGGTGCCCATAAAATCCAGTTCTACGCGGCGCGTTTTACAACTCGCTTCGCTCAGACAAATAAAACGCTTCTCCCGCGTAAAACGGATTTTATAGACGGGCTAAGGCCGGAACCACAACGGCAACAACACGGCTAAGACCTGCTTAAAACGGCACAACAGCCCCCATCCGGCGGCCCGAAAAGCGGTCCGCAGGGTTCGGGCCCTATAAAACGGCACAACAGCCGCAGGGCCGGAGACAAAAAAGGCCGGGCGGAAAATTTCCGCCCGGCCTGTACAAAAACATCGGCTTACGCCTTTTCGTCCGACAGGTAATGACAGCCCAGCGAATGCCGGTTTTTCAGCGCCGCATACGTAATCAACAGCGCCGTCTGCGTGCCGTTGCGCAAATCCAACAGCTCCTGGCTAAGCGCGGTGCCTTTATAAAAAGCGTCAATTTCGTTATGCAGGTGGCGCAGAATCTTCTCCGCACGGCCCAAATGCTTCTGGCTGCGGATAAGCCCCACATAGTTCCACATCGTACTGCGAAGCGTCTCCAAATCCTGGCGCACCAGGCTGATGTCCGGCTTTTCTTCCGGCACCACCCAGTCTTTCGGGGTCGGGATGTGAAAGGAACCGGAGGCAATCTCTTCTGCGTCCGCTTCCGCGCATAAATACCCCATGGCCACGGCTTCCAGCAAAGAAGTGCTGGCCAGGCGGTTCGCGCCGTGATAGCCGGTGCACGCCGTTTCGCCGATGGCGTTTAAATTGACAATGTTCGTACGCCCCTGCGGCGTGGCATACACGCCGCCGCAGAAATAATGCGCGGCCGGCACCACAGGCACGGGCACTTTCGTCATATCAAAGCCTTCTTCCAGGCATTTTTTATAAATAGCCGGAAAACGCTCTTTGGTTTCTTCGGCCGGGTTGGCCGTAATGTCCAGATACACGCACTCGTGCGCCGTTTTCAAGCGTTCTTCTTCAATGGCGCGGGCCACTACGTCGCGCGGAGCGAGATCTTTTAACGGGTGGTATTTGGGCATAAAAGCTTCGCCGTTGCAGTTGCGCAGAACGGCGCCTTCGCCGCGAAGCGCTTCGGAAAGCAGAAAGCTTTTCCCTTTGGCAAACACCGTGGGGTGAAACTGCACAAATTCCATATTCATCACGCGCGCGCCCACGCGGTACGCCATCGCCACGCCGTGCCCGTAAGCGTGTTCGGCGTTGGTGGTATGGCGGTAAAGCTGGCCCACGCCCCCGGTGGCGAGAATGGTCTTTTTGGCGGTAACGGCAAACACTTCGCCGGATTTATTATCCAGCACGTACGCGCCGAACACCGTCAGCGGATAATAGCGGTCCATCGGGTCGGGCGAGCTGTGGGAGAGGGTCAGTAAATCAATGGCCGAGGCATACTCCCGCACCGTCACCAGCGGGTTGGCGCGCACGGCGGACTGAATGGCCGCCAGCATGGCGTGGCCGGTGGTGTCTTTGGAATAAATAATACGGTTTTTGCGGTGTGCGCCTTCGCGCGTAAAGCGCAGGCGGTGTGCTTCGTCGCGGTCAAAATTAACGGATAAATCTTTTAAAAACACTTCTTCCACGGCCCGGCAGCCCGCGGCGGAAATTTCCCGCACGGCGCGCGCGTTGCACATTCCGGCGGTGGCCATCTGCACGTCGGCCAGCAGATCATCCATATTCAGGTTGGGCTCGTAGACAATCCCCCCCTGCGCGAGGTCGCTGTTGGCTTGGGGCATTTCCCCGCAGCACAGGAGCATCGTTTTAAGGCCTTTCTTGGCGGCTTGATGCGCGTAGACGCACCCGGCTATTCCGCCGCCTATTACCAAACAATCGGTATGGAGTACTTTCATACTATATATTATATAAAAAGCCCGGCACCGGGGCCCTTAAAAAACCCCCAAAAACATATTGCATATTATTTTTATATTTGTTATCATATATCTCCTTAATTTACAACCGTATGAAAAATTTGTATAATAATTATACGGAAAGATAAGAAGGTTCTCCTTATCCAATGTTTTTAACAGGAGAAAAGTATGATGATTAAGATACTTGAAAAAATGGCCGAAGCCTTGACGAAAGTAGGCGAAAACGTCAGCGGCGCCCATTATATGATCGGTAAAAAATAATGGCAGGCCCGGGGTGAAACAGCACCCCAGTAAGCAGTTTGAAGCCGGCCATTCATTCGCCGGCGGACAGGGGAAGACAAACTCTTCCGCCTGTCCAAAACGGCTGACCTATCAGCGGACCGTAAAGCGCAGGCTTTATGGTTTTTTTCTTTTTATACCCCTTCTCCGCCCATGAAACTACTCCCCGGGCTGAAGCCCGGGGTGTTCTGTTAAGGTATTCATAAAAAAGCGCCCGCCCTTTTACAGCCCCGGGCGGACGCAAAAAATATCAAACTGACTTACGGTTTGGAACATTTTCCAGACGAGCAAGACGTATAGCCCATGGATTTGCACAAATCGGCCCCGGCGTCGCTGCGGGAGATGCACTGGTCGGTATAGCGGCCCGCAAAATCCGGATACAAATAGAAGTAATAGTCTTTATTGCTGTTCCCCTGCACGCGGTTTACCTGCACGCCCCAGTCGTAAATAATCACTTCAAAATAGCGCGTGCGCCGGCAATAGTCCGACGCGGTGCTGGCGGTGCAGGCCTTGGCGTTGGAAAGGTCCACGTCCAGATAGTCCATTTTCGGACGTTTGCGCGCGGCGGCGGACAAATCCGGATTGTCGTAATAATACCGGTTGACGGCTTCCAGCACCGTGTTGCCCGCCACCAGCCCTTCCGTGAAATGGCTGCGTTCCACGGATTTTTTATACGACCCGAAACCAATCCCGGCCAAAATAGCGATGATAATCACCACGGCCATCAGCTCGGTGAGCGTGAACCCTTTGGCAAGGATACGTTTTGCGTTACTATTCATAAATAAAACCCCTTAAACGTTGGAATGATATACCTTATTATAGCCTTTTTTCACCCGCTTGCAAGGGGGTTTGATATTGAAAAAACACTTAAAAACCGATATACTAACGATTAAAGGAGAACCCTATGAACAGATATCAATCCGGTTTTACGCTTGTTGAACTCTTGGCCGTAGTGCTGATTATCGCCGTTTTAACGTCGGTGGCTTTGCCGCAGTACCGCCGCTCCGTGCACCGTGCCGAAGCAATGGAGGCTTTGGTTAACCTCAAAACACTTTTTGATTCCGCCAAACGCTACCGCTCCGCCAATTCCGAAGCGCCCCTTAAATTAAACGGGCTGGACGTATCTTTCTTTGACGCGGACACCCCCGACGCCTCTACCTTTAACATAGGCAAATTCAAATATTTATTTTACACGGACCGCATTTCCGCCTGCCGCATCAGCGGTACAGGAGCCTCCACCTATTCCGATACATATTGTTTGGTAATGTCCTATAAAAGGGACATCGGCGGGACGACATACAAGGATTTGTTGGTATGCAACTCCGGCTCTTCCAAATGGAAGCACGTCTGCGAATCGCTGGCGCAGACCTGTTCTGACGGGACCGCCTCCAAAACGGGAGATTCTTATATTATCAGCGACAAAATATGTAACTAACCTATCCGCTGCAGCGTAAAAAAACCCGTCATCCGACGGGTTTTTTGTTGGGTAAATGTCAGCGGCGTTTGCGCTTAAAAAACTTGGAGAAAAACCGCGACGCCAGCCCCGGCTTGGCCGAAGCGGCTTTCGGCCCGGAAACGGACTTTCCGTCCGCCCGGCTGGCGGCGTTCTTGCGGCGCCGGGCCAGCTTTTTTTTGCTCGCGCCCACTTTGACGGTGCGGAACGGATTGGATTCCTGCGCTTCCAGCACGCGCTGTGCCTCCGCCGCTTTATGAAAAGTGCGGCGCCTGCCGGCGGCCTGCGCTTTAGAAGAACGGACTCCCTCTTTTACCAAAACTTTCCCCCCTTGTTTGGAAGCGGGCTTTGGCTGTACCGCCCGCGCGGGCGTTTCCCTGTGCGCCGGAGCGTTTTTATCCGCCGGTTTTAGGCCGCGCACGGCCCGGGCCGCTTCTTCCAATTGTTTTTCCGCCCGGGCGACGCGTTCATCCTGCGGCAAGTGCACTTCTCCCTCCGCCAGCAGGCGTTTGGCCGTCTGCGTGGCTTTGGAAGGGCGCGCGGAACGGTTGGAAGCGGCTTTGCGGCGGTTTTTGGAATGCGCGTCTCCCTCTTCCTGCGCCACGAATTTCGGGGCCGGAAGCGGCGCAATATTTTTTTGCACCGTTTTAACGGGAATAGAAAACTTGGTGACTTTGCAAATATCTTTCCACTTCTGTCCGTCATCAGAAATCAGCGACAGGGCAGACCCCACCGCCCCCGCGCGGCCCGTACGGCCAATGCGGTGGATATAATCTTCGGGGCATTGGGGCAAGTCGTAATTAATCACGTGGGCGATATGCGGCACGTCAATGCCGCGGGCGGCCACGTCCGTCGCCACCAGGATGCGCACCGTTTCGTTGCGGAAAAATTCCAGCACCTGCCGGCGGCGGTTCTGGCGCAGATCGCCGTGCAGGGCGTTGGCTTTCTGTCCGTAAAGTTTTAACTGTTTGGCCAGGCGGTCCGCGCCGTGTTTGGTGCGCGTAAAAATCAGCACCGAGCCCCGGCGGGTTTCCAGTTCGTGCAAGAGCTGGGGCAGTTTTTCCCGCACGCCTACGTGCACGATTTCCTGCACCACCAAATCGGCGGGAGACACCACGGAGCCGATTTGCACGCGCACGGGGTTACGCAAAAATTCATTCGCCAGCGACACGATTTCCCTGGGAAGCGTGGCCGAAAAAAGCAGCGTCTGGCGCGGCGCGGGAAGAGAATCCGCAATACGGCGGATATCGGCTATAAAACCCATATCCAGCATCCGGTCCGTTTCGTCCAACACCAGATAACGGGTTTGTTTTAAATTCACGGTTTTGCGGCCGATATGGTCAATCAGCCGGCCGGGCGTGGCAATCACCACGCGCGGCTTGCCGCGCAAATCCGCATACTGCTTATGCAAATTGTCCCCGCCGATGACCAGCGCGGCTTTAAGCGGGTGCTGGGGGTCCGAAAGTTTTTTAAGTTCGGCATAGGTCTGCTGCGCCAGTTCGCGCGTGGGAGACAAAATAAGCGCGTTCTCTTCCGGCCGTTCGGCCAGGCGCGCGGCCAGCGGCAGTAAAAACGCAAATGTTTTGCCCGTACCGGTCTGCGCGGTGCCCAGCACGTCTTTTCCTTCCAGGGCGGGCGGTACGGCCCCGGCCTGGATGGGAGTGGGTTCGGTAATGTTAAGCCGCGCGAGCGCGGCCTGTAAAAATTCGGGTAAAGCGGAAAAATCTTTCATAAAATTCCTTGTATGGTTATTGGGCGGCGGCCTGTTCGTATTCTTCGTTTAGGCGGATCCAGTCTTCTTCGGCGTTTTTCAGTTCGTCGTTTAAAAGGGCCAGTTCAATGCTGCCGTCCGCCGAGTATTGAGACACCAGTTGGTCTTCCAGTATTTTTTTACGGGCGGTGATTCTGTCAATTTTTTCGTCCAGCGCGCGGATTTCCTTCTTCAGCGGGGCCATGCGCGCACGCCGCTCGGCCGACGCTTTGCGCTGGGATTCTTTGGAAGTCATCTTGTCGCTGGCGAGGTCGTTGCGGTCATTGTTTTTAAGCAGCTGGGCTTTGTAGTCTTCCAGGTCTCCGGTAAAGGTCTGGCAGGTGCCGCGACGCACAATCCACAGCGTATCGCAGGTGTATTCAATCACGTGCAAATCATGCGTAATCAGCACGACGGCGCCTTCGTAATTGTTCAGCGCCTCCAACAGCGCCTGGCGGGATTGGATGTCCAGGTGGTTGGTCGGTTCGTCCAAAATCAAAAGGTGCGGCGCATCCTTGGTGATAAGCGCCAGCAGCAGGCGGGATTTTTCGCCGCCCGAGAGCTTGCCGATTTCCGTGTCCGACTTGGCTTTATTGAGCCCAAACGCCCCCAGCTGTGCGCGGATTTGCGTTTCCGTAGCCAGCGGCATAACGGCGGAGAGCTGTTCGTACGGCGTTTTTTCCACGTCCAATTCTTCCGTCTGGTGCTGGGAGAAATAGGCGATTTTCATTTTTTTGGCCATCGTCATTTTCCCCCCCATCAAAAGCAGGCGGTGCGACAGGATTTTGGCCAGCGTGGATTTGCCGTTTCCGTTCGCGCCCAACAGCGCGATGCGGTCGTCCGGCTCTATGCGCAGATTTAAACGCTCAAGCACGGGCTTGTCGTCGTATCCGGCCACGCCGTCTTCAATCGTAACCAGCGAGTTTTGCAGCCGCTCCGGCGACGGAAACAAAAAGTGCGCTTCCGGATCTTTGGGAATGGCAGGAGCGTCGCCCAGTTTTTCAATCATCTTAATGCGGCTTTGGGCCTGCTTGGCTTTGGTGGCTTTATAGCGGAAACGGTCCACGAACGACTGCAAATGCGCCACCACGCGCTCGTGCTTGGCGGCGGCCAGGCGCGCGCCTTCAATGGCGGCGGCGCGGGTGCGCTCGTACGTATCGTAATTGCCGTTATAGAGTTTTAACTGCGCGTCTTCCACGTGGATGATTTTATCGCACAGACGGTTTAAAATATGACGGTCGTGGCTGATGATGAAAACGGTTTTGTCCAAGCGCACCAAATAGTTTTCCAGCCACATGGCGGTTTCAAGGTCCAGGTGGTTGGTGGGCTCGTCCAAGAGCAGGCAGTTGGACGGCGCATACAGACACGCCGCCACATTGGCGCGCACCTGCCAGCCGCCCGAAAACTCTTTTAACGGACGTTTGAAATCTTCGTTTACAAAACCCAAGCCGCTTAAAATGGCGCTGGCGCGGGCTTCGGCGCTGTGCGCGCCCAGAAATTCCAGCTTGTCAAACACTTCGGCCATCCGTTCGCCGGAAATATTCGGGTTTTCCAGTTCTTTTTGCAGGGAAGAAAGCTCTTTGTCCGCCGCCAGCACATATTCCAACAGCGGCCGGGACGGATCGGCGATTTCCTGCGCCACGGAAGCAATCTTTGTGCCGCGCGAAACGTCAATTTTGCCGCCGTCCGGCGAGAACTTTCCTTCAATCAGCTTAAAAAGCGTACTCTTGCCGCAGCCGTTGGGCCCGACCAGGCCGACTTTCTGCCCGTCTTGAATCATTACGGAAGCGTCTTCAAACAGGGTGCGAAGGCCAAAATGGAAGGAAAGGTCTTTGATGTCTATCATACTATAGTTATATTTTACTAAATTTGGACATACGCCGCCGGGAAAAGAAAAACACCCCGGGGCGGTAAGAGCCTCGGGGTGTAAAATACATACTGTTTACCAGCCGTTTTTAACCTTTCTGCATTCAAATTTATCCACGGAACCAACACAGTCCGTATCGCCCACATTCCAAAAGCCATAGTTTCCCAGCCGCTCACATATATCTCCCGCAGTCCTGCAGGAGGAGTCCTCACAGGGATCGGTGGATAGATAAGAAGGAGGCTCACAGGTCCGTCCTCCGTGACTGCCCTCAGTAGGAAACCAATAATCGTCATAACTTTCCACAAATTCCCAATGCCATTTATAGCAAACCGTATCTGTGTTGGGCATAGACGGGCAGCACTCGCTTTTATTCGCAGCTTTATAAGAAGCATCCGAACAGTTATTTATTTTTGTACAGGTGCCCTGCCAGGCATTCCAGGAACAAGTAGAATAGTTCCAGGTGCGCGTCTGCGTCCCCGTATACCCGCTTGGGCAGGACTGGCTCGTCGCCTCACCGCTCGGAGGATTACACACCGATTCCTGCGGATTACCGCATACCAGATACACTTCTTCCGCTTTTTTGAGTTTTACTTTCTGCCACGACACCTGCGGCGCGCCGCTTGCTCCCGTTGCCGCGCACGACGGGAATTTTTCCCCTCCTGTACGCATATGCGACGCAAACAATTTCAGTTCGTCCACCGTCATATCAGCGGCTTCCAGACTGTAGCCGTTGTTTAACGTGCCGATACGCAGGTTTGTAGAGAAATCTATATTCGCCTCTCCAGAACCGCTCCCCAAAGCTACGTTCGTACTTTTTACGGCAGAAGCCGTGTTTAAATCTAATTTTCCCCGGTTCAGGTTGACGGTTGTGGCCTGCAACGGACGAATGCCCAAAGCTCCAGACTCTGAACAGCCCAGGTTCATTTCACAGGCTGACGTAAGACCTATGTCTAATTGTTTACTGGCGTTAATCTTACTGTATGCCACATACGGCACCGGAAAGTATGTTACCATTTTGATTTTATTTTCTGAGAATGCCAATAATGGCACACATAACAAAGATAAGGCAATAAAAATACGTTTCATAGAAACTCCTTCCATCCTTACGGGAATGGCCTAAATATCCCCGGAGAGAAGAGTTTAAGCGAGGTATGCGAGGGGATACGACCCAATAGGTCTTCCCCCAATTTATCAAAAAAAAA
>NZ_CAUDSG010000049.1:0-8868 GCF_958451995.1 Candidatus Avelusimicrobium alvi | reverse complement strand
GAAAGATATAAAAGGCTTGTATTGTTTTTTTTTTTTGATAAATTGGGGAAAGACCGATTGGGTCGTATCCCCTCGCATACCTCGCTTAAACTCTTTTCTCCGGGGATATTTAGGCCATTCCCGCAAGGATGGAAGGAGTTTCTATGAAACGTATTTTTATTGCCTTATCTTTGTTATGTGTACCATTATTGGCATTCTCAGAAAACAAAATCAAAATGGTAACGTACTTTCCGGTGCCGTATGTGGCATACAGCAAGATTAACGCCAGTAAACAATTAGACATAGGCTTAACATCCGCCTGTGAAATGAATCTGGGCTGTTCAGAGTCTGGAGCTTTGGGTATTCGCCCGTTACAGGCCACAACAGTTAATTTGAACCGGGGAAAGCTGGATTTAAACACGGCGGCGGCTGTAAAGAGCACGAATATAACTTTAGGAAGCGGTTCTGGAGAGGCGAATATAGATTTCTCTGCAAACCTGCGTATCGGTACGTTAAACAACGGCTATAGCCTGGAAGCTACGGATATGACGGTGGACGAACTCAAGTTGTTTGCGTCGCATATGCGTACGGGAGGGGAAAAGTTCCCGTCGTGCGCGGCAACGGGTGCCTCTGGTGCGCCGCAGGTATCTTGGCAGAAGGTAAAACTCAAGAAAGCGGAAGAAGTGTATCTGGTATGCGGCACGCCGGAAGAAGGGGAAGTTGAAGAAGAAAAAGATTGTTCCGATTATGATTATAAAGTATCGCATAAAAGCGAGTGCTGCCCTTCCGCTCTGAAGACGGATACGGATTGCTACTTAACATCAGGTAAATGGGAGTTTACAAGTAATGAACGAGTCGGTTCATCTGCAGCAGGCGATAGAGCTTATAGTTGTCCTCAATATAAGGCTTGTTCCGTTGAAGGAGAGATATGTGAATCTTGGGCGGGTTGTGTGCAACAGCAACATGGAAGAGAGTGGGATACTGTATGTTATATTAAACTTATTCATACCTGTAAGCTTCAATATGAGAAAAACAATTGGTAAATAAATTATATTACACCCCGAGGCGCTAAGGAACTCGGGGTGTTTTATGCGTATGCGGCTGGATGTTCTTTTCTCTTGTTTAACGGCCCAATTTGGTATAATTTGTATATGAGAAAATGCTTCCTTTTGCCCGCTTTTTTTGCCGCGGCCTTTTTTGCGCCGCAAGCCGCCGTTTCGGCCCCGGCCGCGGTAAGCGCGCCCGCGTCTGCCGCGCGGCCGGCCAATCTTCAGCCGGCGGGGGAAGATGCCGCCAAAACCGTCAGCAAATCCGCGCTGGCCGCCACGCGGGTGGACAGCAAATTAAACGAAACCGTTTTGCACCGCAGTGTGCTGGATTATTACCTGCCGGCCGATATCTCGGCCGTGGCCAAAAAATGTGCGGCGGGAGAAACGGACGAATGCTATTTTTCTTTTAAAACCTTTGAAAATTCTCCGGATAAGCAAATCGCCGCCGCGGCCAATTTGGAGCTGGCGGTTATGTCTTTGCAGCGGGGGCTGGTGAAGCAGTCTTTAAAATATATAGACCGCGCCTGCGAATTAAATCCCGACGACCCGTTTGCCGAACTCACGCGCGGCTGGCTGCTGCTGTCCGCCGGGAAGTATAAAAAAGCGCGCAAAGCCTTCCAGGATTTATTGTATTTGACGGCGGATTTTGAATACGTTTCCTCCGCCAAGCTGGGCACCGCGCTTGCGTGGTATTTTAACGGCAAAAAAGAAGAAGCCGCCACGGAACTGCAGTACCTCTATACGTCCAATCCCTATTCCATTTCGTTCGTGTCGTATATGCTGGGGCGCATTGCCTCGGAAATGAAACCCTCGCGCAAGCTGGCGCCGGTGTTTTTACAGCAGGCCCTGTCGCACGACGAGAAAAACTACGCTGCGGTGGAACTTTTTGCCAAACTTTCCGAAAAAGAAAAAAACAAACTCCGCGCCTGGCAGTATTATGCCACCCTCTACAGCTTGGACCCGGAGAACGAAAAACTCGCCAAGAAAATAGCCAAGTATTCCAAAGAAATGGGCGATAAAAGCATTGACTACCTATTTTACCTGCGCCTGGAACAGCCCATCGTGCACGAAATGGTTTCCACTCCGTCCGAAAAAGTGAAAATGGCGCTTTACGCCAACCGCGAACAGGTGCCGCAGGAACTGCAGTCTTTTTCCTTAATGCCGTCCGGCACCATGGCCGTAACGGACGAAAAGCTGGGCTCCGTGCTGCGTTCTTCCTCGTATGTGGAAAAAACGGTGGAGTTCAACCCCGAAACGGGCGGCGTGGACTTTAAAAACGCCAAAGGGCACGTGGAATTTTCGGCCAAGCGTCCGTTTACCGTTACGGTGGAAAACCCCAACAAAACCCTGCTGGTTAAAAATGCGCGCACGTCCAATATCTTTGCGGCCGATTTAAGCGACAAAGAGCTCAAAGGCTCGCTCCTGGTGGTGCCGACGCCCGCCGGAATAAAACTTATCAACGAAGTATACGCCGAAGATTTAATCCCCGCCCTGTTAGCCACCCAGGTGCAGGATATCACGCACGAGGCCGCGCTGGAAGCGCTGGCCGTGGTGTTCCGCTCCGCTCTTTTGCAGGCGGCGGCCGACCGTCAGGGCGAGCCGTACCATATTACCGATAACGACGAACACTTTAAATTCAAAGGTATTAACCTGATTTTTAAAACGCTTTTGGACGCGTCCAAAGAATCCGGCAAAATCCGTCTGACCGAGGCCCAGGCCGGCGCATATGCCGACTGCGGAGTCCTCGCGGCCGACGCGCTGGAAAACACCGCGGACAAACCGGGCTATGTCTTCTCGCCCGCCAACGTAAGCAAGTATATCCTGTCCAACCCGCCGGCGGATTTGTATTCCCGCCCGCAGGACCCGACCCGCTGGTCCGGCATTAAATGGATGTATATTTACGACGGAAAAGAGATAGAAAACCGTATCGCCCACAAACACAACATCGGCAAACTGCGCGCCGTTACGCCTACGTCGTTTACGCCTAAAGGCCGCGTTTTGTCCATGCGTTTTGAGGGCAGCAAAGGCTCGTACGAAGCCAAAACCCCGCAGGAGGTCGCGTTTATTTTAAGCGCGGGCACAATGCGCTCCAACCTGTTTGACGTGGTTCCGCTGTATAAAGGGAAAAACATCAAAAGCGTCTTGGTGCGCGGTTATGACACGGGGCTCGGTTACGGGCTTTGCCTGCACGGCGCGGACGGTTTGGCTAAAGAGGGGGCGGACTATATGGCGATCATCAAGTATTACTTTCCCGAAGCCCGCATCCTGAATACTACGACAGGGACAATCAACTAAATGGAAAAAACCAAAATTCTGTATTTCATCACGCGGATGGACCAGGGCGGTGCGCAGGCCAGCGTGCTGATGACGTTAAAAACCTTAAACAAACAGCAGTTTGAAGGCTATTTAGCCGCCGGACCCGGCGGCCGGCTGGACGGAAAAGTGAAAAACGACACGAAAAACGTCTTTTTCATTTCCGCCCTGCGCCACGACATCCGCCCCAAATACGTGTTTCACGATTTGGCGGCTGTTATCCAGATGGGCCGTGTTCTGCGCCGCGTAAAGCCGGACATCGTGCATACCAACGCGCCCAAAGCGGGCGTGCTGGGGCGTTTGGCGGCGCGTCTTTTCTGGCGCAAAGCCAAAGTGGTGCATACGTTCCACGGGCTCGGTTTTGCCAAAGAACACGGGGCCAGGCAGTTTAAATTTTTTGTGGCGGTGGAAAAATTCTGCGCCAAGTTCACCGACGTACTGGTGTTTGTTTCCCGCCGAAACGCCGCCGAAGCCAAGCAGCTGGGTATTGGCAAAGGGGTGCGCAGCGAACTGATCCGCGCGGGCGTAAACTTCAGCCCCATCCTGCCGTTAAAGTTTGATCCCGCGGCCAAAAAAGCTTCTTTAAAAATTCCGGCCAACGCCAAAGTGGTGCTGGCGCTGGCAAACTTTAAACCGCTTAAAAACCCGATTCATTTCGTGCTGGCCGCCTACAAAGTGCTCAGCCAAATGAAAAACGTGTACTTTATTTTTACGGGTGAAGGGCCGCTGAAAGAAACGGCTTGCAACCTGGCGAAAAATCTGGGCATTGAAAAACAGGTGCTGTTCCCCGGCTGGAGAAGCGACGCGCTGGAACTTCTGGCCATCAGCGACGTGTACGCCAGCGTATCGCTTAGGGAAGGGCTGCCGATGTCCCTTTTGGAAGCCATGAGCATGCGCGTGCCCGCCGTCTGCTACGATGTGGACGGTATCGGCGAAGTCATCACGAATAACAAAACGGGCTTTTTGGTGGCGCCCAACGATATCAACACGTTTGCCGACAAATTAAAAGTGCTGCTGCGCCACGCGTCTTTGCGCGAACGCTTTGAAACCGCCATTGACCACCGCGATTTTTCGGAATTTACGGCTTCTACCATGGTTAAAAAGCAGGAACGGCTGTACAGAAGCCTGGTGCCGCCCACCAAGAAAAACGGCGGAAAAAGACGTTTTTTCAGACGCCGCAAACCCTTCAAAAAATTTCATCAGGGAGAGAGATAATGGACTACGCTATCAACGAGCTGGAGCAGGAAGTTCTCAACACTACGCGGGAACTCGCCCAGAAAAAACTGAAACCGCTGCGCGCCGAAATGGACGCAAAGGAAACCTTTTCCCGGCAGATGCTGGAAGAATACCGCAAATCCGGCATTATGGGCCTGTGGCTGCCCGAAGAGTACGGCGGCCTGGGCGGGGGGATTACCTGCCTGGCCATGGCGTTTGAAGAGCTCTCCCGCGTATGCGCCGGCCTGGCGCTGACCCCGGGCACGAGCGCGCTGGGCGCGATTCCGATGTTTTTGGCCGCCACCAAAGAACAGCGCGAACGCTGGTGCCCCGATTTGGCGAGCGGCAAAAAACTCTGGGCGTTTGCACTCACGGAGCCCGAAGCCGGCTCCGACGCCACCGCCTTAAAAACCACCGCCATTAAAGACGGGGACGAGTACGTCGTCAACGGCACCAAACACTTTATTTCCACCGGCAAAGAAGCCGATTTCTACACCGTAGCCGTCAACACCAATCCGGCCCGCGGCGCGCGCGGCATTTCGCTTTTGGTGATTGAAAAGGGCACGCCCGGCTTTTCCTTCGGCAAAAAAGAAGAAAAAATGGGCATCCGCTCCAACCCGACCTATGAACTGATTTTTGAAAACGTCCGCGTACCGAAAGAAAACCTGCTGGGCAGCGAGGGCCGCGGCCTGCTCTATTTGCAGGAAACGCTGGACTATTCCCGCCCCGGCGTGGCGGCGCAGGCCGTAGGCATTGCGCAGGGCGCGCTGGATGAAACCATCCCCTATCTGCGCACGCGCAAACAGTTCGGCCAGCCGATTATCACCTTCCAGGCGCTTGGGCACAAAGTGGCGGAACTTGCGGCCAAGACCGAGGCCGGCCGCGCGCTTGTGTACAGCTTAACGCACCGGATGGACGAGGAATTTTTACCCGCCGTCAAAAATGCGCTGGCGAACGGCACCACCGTGCACGATGAGCTCAAAAAGTTAAAAGGCGCGCGCTGGACCAAATACAGCGCCGAAGCCAAGCTGTTCTGCTCCAACGTGGCGATGGAAGTGGCCGACGAGTGCGTAACCCTGTGCGGCGGCGTGGCGTATATGCGCGATTTTCCGCTGGAAAAATATATGCGCGACGCCAAAATCACCCAAATTTACGAAGGCACCGTGCATATTCAAAAGAACGAAATCATCACGGCCCTTATTAAAGAATACGCCGCAAAAGGCGACGAGGAGTAATTTTTATGCATATTGTAGCCTGTGTTAAACAGACCCCCAAATCCGACAACGTGAAAATTGACCCCGCCACCGGGTGCTTAATCCGCTCCGGCGCCGCGAGCGCAATGAACCCCTTTGACGAATACGCCCTGGAAGAAGCCGTTACGCTTAAAGAACAGGCGGGCGGCGCCGTCTCCGTCATTACGATGGGCCCGCCGCAGGCCGAAGCCGTCCTGCGCGACAGTATCGCCCGCGGGGCGGACAGCGTCTACCAGCTGGGCGATATGGCCTTTGCCGGTTCGGACACGTGGTCCACGAGCTATGCCCTTTCCAAAGGCATTGAAAAAATCAACTCCATCCGCCCGGTGGATTTGATTATCTGCGGCAAACAAACCAACGACAGCGACACCGGCCACATCGGCCCGCAGATTTCCGCCTGGCTCAAAATGCCCAACGCGGCGTTTGTTAAAAAAGTGGTGGAAGTGAAAGAAAAATCCATCGTGGTGGAACGCCTGACCGAAGACGGAAGCGAAGTGCTGGAACTGCCGTTTCCGTGCGTGCTGTCGGTAGTAAAAGAAATCAACAGCCCGCGCGTACGCAGCGTAAAAGGCCGTATGGCCGCCAAACGTGCGGAAGTAACCAAGTGGACGGCGGACGACATCGGTGCGGACAAAACCATGCTGGGCATTAAAAACTGCCCCACGCGCGTGGTAAAATCCTTCGTACCTAAGCGCGAAGTGTGCGCCGTCGCGGTGGAAGGCGCCAACGGCAGGGAAAAAGCCGCCAATTTGGTCAAAATCTTAAAAGACTGCAAATACATTTAAAGGATATGACGATGAAAGATTTTAAAAACGTTTGGATTTTTGCCGAGGCCCAGCGCGGCAAGTTAAGCCCCACGGCCTTTGAACTTTTAACCGCCGGACGTAAACTGGCCGACGAGCTGGGGGAAAAACTCTGCGCCGTGCTCGTGGGATACCGGGTGGAACAATTCGCCAAGGAATTGTTTGAACGCGGCGCGGACATAGTGTATATCTGCGACGATGCCGCGCTTGAAAACTATTTGGACGACGTATACGCCAAAGTGCTCGCGGATATGGTTGCGGCCTATAAGCCCAATAAATTTTTACTGCCCGCCACCAACCTGGGCCGCTCGCTTTCGGCCAAAACGGCTGTTTTCGTGGGCACCGGCCTGACGGCGGACGCCACCGAAGTGCTGATTAATAAAGAAGACGGCCAGCTCCACGCCACCCGCCCGACGTTCGGCGGCAACTTGATGGCCACCATTACCTGCGCGCATACGCGCCCGGAGATGTGCTCGCTGCGTCCGATGTCTTACGAAAAAGCGCCGCTTCAGGCGGGCCGAACGGGCGAAACGGTGCATTTTGCGTTTGACCCGGCCAAGCACACCACGCTGGCGAAATTTATGGAATTTATTAAAAGCCGGGGCGACGGGCTGGATTTGTCGGAAGCCGAAATCATCGTGGCCGGCGGCCGCGGCGTGGGCAAAGCGGAAGGTTTTGAACTCTTACACAAACTGGCGGACCGGCTGGGCGGTGCGGTGGCGGCTTCTCGCGCGCCGGTGGACAGCGGCTGGATTGATTACCGTTACCAAATCGGTTTAACGGGCCGCACGGTAAAACCGAAGCTGTACATTGCCTGCGGCATTTCGGGCCAGATTCAGCATATGGCCGGGATGAGCGGCTCGGACGTGATTGTGGCCGTCAATAAAGACCCGGAAGCGCCGATTATGAAAGTGGCCAATTATGCTATTGAGGGCGATTTGTACGATGTCGTTCCCGCGATGCTGGAAGCGTTGAAATAACGGCCCGGACGCGTTTTTGTTTTAACCGGCGGACAAGGTTTTCTTGTCCGCCGGTTTTGTACTTTTCCGGCACCAGAAAAAGGGGCTTTGCAGATTTTACGTTGCTTGGCAATATTGTTTAAATAGTGTGGCTTCACTACTCGGATGTACCCGCATAGAAAACCGTCCCCGGAAAACTTTTACATCCCCAAATGTTTCTCTCCCAACTATCTAAAAGTACCGTATATTGCCAGGCCCTGGATAAGGCCAGAGCTCCAGGGCCTGGAAGGCCTTGATTTGTTTTTTTTTTTTGATAAATTGGGAATATCAACTTATATAAATAGGGGGATATGTCCCGTGCAAAAAAGCCTCGGATTTACGCTTATAGAGCTGTTGGTGGTCGTTTTAATTATTGGTATTTTGGCGGCAGTGGCACTTCCGCAGTATGAAAAAGCGGTGGAAAAAAGCCGGATGACCGCCGCCATTACCATGGCCCGTACCGTGCGGGATGCACAGGAAGTATATTATATGGCAAACGGACAATATACCAACGATATGGAAGCGTTGGATATTCAGTATGAGTGCCCGAAGGGTTTTATTTGTACCATCCGTGCGGAGGAAGACCAAAAAATCACCTTTGACCGTCAGGGTAAAAAATACGGTTTGATTATGGGTTTTCCGCACCGCAAGGTCAAAGCGTTAGCTACTATGTACTGTTACGCGTTAACCAGTAATACCGACGGCGTACGTTTTTGCCGGGGATACGGTTCTCCTATGACGGGATATTCGGACTCTTACACCCGTTACGAAATTAAATAGTTTGCCGGACGATATAATAGGACCGGGCCGCTTTCATCCCAGAAGGCGGCCCGGCCGTTGTTTACACACAAATTTCCGCTTTTAACGTATTAAATAGGCCTGTCCGCCGTCCAGCGCAACGGGCGGCTCGGAGCCGTGTCCGTTTTGCCGTTTTTGCAGGTCTTAGCCCTGTTTATAAAACGCCTCAAGGCGGAAAAATGTTTTTACTTGTTTGAGCGAAGCGAGTTGTAAAACGCGCCGCGTAAAACTGGATTTCAGGAGCACCGGCCGGCAGTCTTTTTGTTCCTTTTTCTGCTGTCAGAAAAAGGAAATATAACCTTTTGCTTCTTTTAGAAATAAAAGAAGAAAGATATAAAAGGCTTGTATTGTTTTTTTTTTTTGATAAATTGGGAGAAGACCTATTGGGTCGTATCCCCTCGCATCCCTCGTTTAAACTCTTTTCTCCGGGGATATTTAGGCCATTCCCGTAAGGATGGAA
>NZ_CAUDSG010000048.1:0-9399 GCF_958451995.1 Candidatus Avelusimicrobium alvi | reverse complement strand
GCGTTCACAGACGTGCCGTCCACGCCTCTCTATGCGCGCCCGAGTGATTGGCGAAGCTGCACGGCGTACACTTTATCCCACTAAGCAGCACTGCCGCCGGTACACAGAACAGAACGCTCCAATGTGCCCGGCCGATTTATCCCCAAACAACGCATAAAAAACCCCGCCGAAGCGGGGCTTTTTTTACTCTTTGGCAATTTGGATGCCCAAGTCTTTTAACTGGGCCTCGTCCACCGTATTGGGGGACTCGGTCAGCGGGCAGACGGCCTGCGCCGTTTTGGGGAACGCAATCACTTCGCGGATGGAATCTTCCCCCGCCAAAAGCGCCGTAATGCGGTCCAGTCCCAGGCCAATGCCTCCGTGCGGAGGCGCGCCGGCTTCCAGCGCGTTTAACAGCATACCAAAACGCCGGGCGGCTTCTTCCTTGGAGTGTTTCATCAGCGCCAGGATGCGCTCCTGCACGTCGCGGCGGCAGTTGCGCACGGAGCCGGAGGCCAGCTCGTTGCCGTTAAGCACCAGATCAAACTGATACGAGCGGACGGAACCGGGGTCGCTTTCCAGTTTGGGCAAATCTTCTTCCACCGGGGCGGTAAACGGGTTGTGGGCCGCGTCCCAGCGGTCTTCTTCCGGGATATATTCCAACAGCGGGAAGTTGGTAATCCACACAAAAGCCCACTCGCTTTCGCGCGGCAGGTCTTTTACCAGTTCTTTTCTGAGCGCGCCCATAAACGACTGGCAGACGGCACGCTTCACGTCGCTTCCGATAAGCAGCGCATCGCCTTCCTGCGCGCCCACGGCGGTTTTGACGGCGTTCATTTCTTCTTCGGTAAAGAACTTGGCGGACGGCCCTTCAAATTTGCCGTCTTTGAGTTTCAGCCACACCAGCCCTTTCGCGCCGTTCTTTTTGGCGAGCTCGGTCAGCTTGTCAAAGTGTCCGCGGGAATACGCCGCGCCTTTTTCGCCGCGCAGCGCGTAAATGCCGCCGCCGGCTTCCAGCACGTCTTTAAACACTTTAAACCCGGTGTTTTTAAATACGTCCGACACATTTTTCATTTCCAGGCTGTAGCGCAGGTCCGGCTTGTCGGAACCGTATTTTTCCATCGCGTCGTGAAAAGAAAGTTTCGGGAACGGAACCGTCAGCTCTTTGCCGGCGGTTTTGAAAATTTCTTTCATCAGCCCTTCCACGATTTCGTGGATGTCGTCAATCGTAACGAAGGACATTTCCATATCAATCTGCGTGTGTTCCGGCTGGCGGTCTGCGCGCAGGTCTTCGTCGCGGAAGCACCGCGCCAGCTGGAAGTAGCGGTCCACGCCGCTGGCCATTAAAGTTTGCTTAAACATCTGGGGGCTTTGCGGCAGGGCGTAAAATTCGCCGTGGTGCACGCGGGACGGCACGAGATAATCGCGCGCGCCTTCCGGCGTAGAACGCGTTAAAACGGGCGTTTCCACTTCCAAAAATCCGTTTGCGTCCAGGTAGCGGCGCGCGGCTTGGGCAATACGGTGGCGCAGGAGCAAATTGGCGTACATTTTGGGGTTGCGCAAATCCAGGTAGCGGTATTTTAAACGGATTTCCTCGGCTACGGCGCGGGATTTTTCCACGTCAAACGGAAGCGGGATGGAAGTATTCAGCACTTTGAATTCTTCCGCCACCAGCTCCACTTCGCCGGTTTTCATATTTTTATTGACCGCGCCTTCAATGCGCCGCTGAACCGTGCCGGTAACTTCAATGACGTATTCACTGCGCGCGGCGGCGGCTTCGTTAAAAAACGGTCTTGCAGGCTCCACTACGATTTGGCATACGCCGCTGCGGTCTCGTAAGTCAATAAAAAGCACCCCCCCGTGGTCGCGGTAGGAGTTCACCCAGCCGCACAGGGTTTGTTTGGTGCCGAGCAGGGAAGCCGTAACTTCCCCGCAGTAAGTTGTTCGTTTCATACCAGTTTTTTTACCTCGTCAGTTAATGCTTCAAAAGGAATTTGTTTTTGTTCGCCCGTCGTCAGGTCTTTAAGGGTAACGGCGCGCTTGGCCAGCTCGTCCCCGCCCAGAATCAGCGCGTAAGACGCGCCGCAGCGGTCCGCCTGCTTCATTTGGCCTTTTACGTTTTTGTCAAACAGGCCGCCTTCGGTTTTTACGCCCGACGCACGCAGGGACTGCATTAAATTAAACGCCGTTTCGTTGCAGGCTTTTTCCAAAGATACGACGTACACGCTTTTTTGTTTGGGCTGTTCTTTCTCGCCGCGCGCCATAATGACGCGCTCCGCGCCCATCGCCCAGCCGATGGCCGGGGTGGCCGGGCCGCCCATATTTTTCACCAGCGTATCGTACCGTCCGCCCGCCGCAATGGCGTTTTGCGAAGCGTCCCCCGCCTGAAATTCAAACACCGTACGGGAATAATAATCCAGCCCGCGCACGAGCATCGGGTCCACTTCAAAATCAATTTTGCCTTTTAACAGCGCCTGCACCGCATCAAAATGTTCCCGGCACTCGGGGCAGAGCTCCATCGTGGGAACGCGGCCGGCAAAACGCGCGCCGTCAATTTTGCAGTCCAATACGCGCAGGGGATTTTTTTCCAGACGCGTCTGGCAGTTTTCGCACAGCGTGTCTTTTTCTTTGGCCAAAAAATCAATCAGCGCCCGGCGGTA
The DNA here is from genome assembly GCF_958451995.1 of Candidatus Avelusimicrobium alvi. Classification (NCBI taxonomy): domain Bacteria; kingdom Pseudomonadati; phylum Elusimicrobiota; class Elusimicrobia; order Elusimicrobiales; family Elusimicrobiaceae; genus Candidatus Avelusimicrobium; species Candidatus Avelusimicrobium alvi. The sequence continues at coordinate 6,760 of NZ_CAUDSG010000048.1, read as the reverse complement.
AAGCGGGCGGCATTTGTCGCACCCCAGGCTGTTGATTTTTACTTTGTAATTTTTGGCGCCGAAAGAAGATACGATGTCTTTTAACATCAAAATCACTTCCGCGTCCGCCGCCGGAGCTGAATTGCCGATGTATTCCGCGCCGATTTGTTCAAACTCGCGGTAGCGGCCCGCCTGCGGGCGTTCGGCCCGGAACATATTGCCGATATAGTAAAATTTCTGCACGGGCGCGTTTTGCGTAAAATTATTTTCCAGATACGCGCGCACCACGCCGGGGGTGCCTTCGGGGCGGATGGCCAGAGAGCGGTGCCCCGCGTCTTCAAACGCGTACATTTCTTTTTGCACGATATCGGTGGTTTCGCCGGTGGATTTGACGAAAAGCTCTTTAAGCTCCACGGTGGGCAGGCGCAGTTCGCCAAACCCGTAAAGAGAAAACACGCCGCGGGCGCAGTTTTCCAGTTCGGTAAAATTTTTGGATTGGGGTTCAAAGATATCTCTAAACCCGCGTACTAGTTTAGCCATATGATTAATTTTAGCATTTTATAAGGGCGGCAGCTATGTCCCCCCGGCAAAAAAGCCCCCTGCAAAAGGGGGCTTGGAGTAAAGTGAAACCGGATTTAGAGGTTCCGGGCTTTGCAGTACTCGCTGAGTTTATAATTTTCGTTCAGCTGGTCGTAATTGCGTTTGACTAAAGCCTCTTTTTTAGACAGCGGCCTTCCGACGCTTTCTTTTTTGCGCACGCTCTGAAGCGTTTTTTGGTTATCCTCGGAAAATACCTGAATGTCTTTCAGCGTTACGTGCACGTAAAAGCGGCATTTTTCGGCGTCCTGCGCGCGGACCTGTTCGGCCTGTTTTTGCTGGGCCAGCTCTTCCTGCAGGCGGCGCGCTTTATCCGCTTCCTGCGACGCGTAGCGGCGAATGTCGGCCACCGTCAAGTCCAGTTTGCGCATATCGGCCTTGGCCTGCACGACGTCCTGCGGGACGCTGAAAAAGTAATAATCCTCGTAGCGGGAAAGATTTTTATCATCCGTTTTATGAAAGCGTTTGAAATAGCGGTAGGCGCATTCGGAATGTTTATGCACCGTACGGCCCACCGAATCGGTGTAATATATTCCGGCCGCCATTTCTTTGCCGCATACTTCACACACGGCTTTGGGGGCCGCCTGTTCCGCCGGCTCCGTAACGGCGGGCACGTCCGGCCGCGCCGGCACGGCGGATTTATCCGGCTTGGGCGGTACGGCGGCCGCGGAAGTATTTGCCGCGGGCCCCGTTTCCGAAGCGGAACGGACGGGTTTTTTCTTCACGCCCGCACCGGCGGTTCTTCCGCCGGCAAGGGTGGCGGTATTCAGCCGCACGGCGGGGCCGGAACCCGCCCACGGAGTCAAACCGGACAGATCCGGCAGGGCAAGTTCCTGATTCATGCGCGCCGCCATTCCGGAAAGCTGTGCCAGCTCGGGGTTTAACGCGGAGGTCAGCTCGCCCCAGGTAGGCACTTTGCGCCGGGAAGGCTTATGTTTGTAGCGCGTCAACTTGCCCAGATTGGCTTTTTGCTGGTCCTCACAGGCAAAATGTATATGAAAAGGGTATTCTCTGGAGCCGGAGCGTGCAGTCTGCACGTATCCGTCCCGCCCCACCGGCTTTCCGCACACCAAACAAGGGTACAGTTTGTCCGGGAAATCATCCGCCAGCGGAACCGCGGTAAAAATACCCCTGGGATCCAGCACGGCCGTATCCGGTCCGTATTTTTCCTTATACGGCGCCAGCTGAGCCGCCAGCGACGATACATCCTGCGGGGAAAGTGTCCGGCGGGTGCGGGCCGCTTCTTGGGCAGGAGCGATTTTTTCATTGATGACGGCTTCAATTTTTTCCGCTTTTTGGCTTAAATAATTATATTCGGCCGAAAGGATGAGCCCCTCTTTATCTAATTCCTGACCGAGTGCCCGGCGGCGGTATAATTTGTCAAAGGTTTCGTCGCGTGCGGTTCTCACTTTTTCCAAATACTCATTCCATTCCCGAGCGGTTTCGTTAATCTGCGCCGCAACGCCGGCGGAGTTTTTCCACTCCTTTAACTGAGCGCGCAGCGCTTCCAAATCCTGTTCGTCTTTTGCGGGCGCGCCCTGCAGATAAATATACGGCTTGGCGCACAGGCTTTTCCAGCCGCTTTGCAGACGTTTGGAGGTTTTCCCATCCATAGCCTGCACAAAATCCACGGCGTTGATGAAACCTTCTATATCATCGCAGGATATGCCGTCGGCCTTATTCATCACCGCTTTTGCGCCGCCGACAACCGCCGAACGGGGCTCTACCCGCAAAAGCGAATAAAACCCGTCTATATTTTGGGCCGCCGGATTGGACGACGTATACAAATCAGCCAGGCCCAGCAAATGCCCCACTTCGTGCTGGGTTACGGTCTTCATGGAATAATCCGTAACGTAACCGGAACCAAAACTTCTGCCTTGCCGGCGGGCTTCTTCCAGTTCAATCTGCTGCCGGGTATAGCCGTCATTGCCCGGAAGGGCCAGCTCCCATACGTTTTTGGCACCCTGATAGACGCCTTTTATCGCACCGGCGTGGCCGCGCTTGTGGGTAACACTGCTTTCCCACGAGCCATACTCCATATTTCCCAAAGACCTAATGCGCAAATCATAACTGCCCTTTTTTTCTTTGTCGCAGTCCTCGCCGTTGGGGTTCACCAGCTGCAATTCAATGCGGCGGGGAAGCCAGGCCAGCAGGTCGGCAAATTCGCCGGTACGGTCCGGCACCGAAGAAACGGCGGGCGGAGTGTTTTTTTGTTTCTTTTTGGACTTTTTATCGGGAACGGGATTTTGGCGCGCAGCCACCCCCAGCGCGGAACGGGTTTTGGCAAGCCAGGCATCCAAAGCCTGCTGGGTGGACGTAAGAAAGTAATCCCGCGTAATTTTTTGGCGTCTCGGGTCGGTGCTGGTGCCTTCGGTGCTGACGCAAACGCGGATTTTGTCAGACGGGCGGGTAAGCACGTGATACAAAAAAGATTTCTTATACACATACCGGTCCCCGTCAAAAGACACTAAGTTGTCCAACAGCCCCCATGCCCCGGCATAAGAGGACGCCAAACAACAGCAGATAAATACAATAAATTTTTTCATAGTGTTTTCCAATAAACAAACAATTCCGACGCAAAACCCGCCCAAGGCGCTTTTACACCGGATGCATAAGGATAGTATAGCCTAAAGATTCCCGTTTTTCAAGACTTTCCCTCTGTAATGTTGTTCGGCGGACATTGAAGAATCCCGCTCGCTCTCTTCGGAAGCGAAACGCGCCAGAGACAAAACTTCGGAGACTGTCCTTCTTCCATTAAAAAAGCCCCTCTGACGAGGAGCTTTTTAAATGGTGGACGTGATCGGGAAGGCGAAGAACGACGCCCGACCTCCTCTGCTCTCTTCGGAAGCGAAGCAGCGCCTCGCCGCGTAAAATTAAAAACCCCGCCTTGGCGGGGTTTTAAATTTGGACGTGATCGGGAAGGCGAAAAACGACGACCGACCTCCTCCGCTCTCTTCGGAAGCGAAGCAGCGCCTCGCCACGTAAAATTAAAAACCCCGCCAAAGCGGGGTTTTAAATTTGGACGTGATCGGGATCGAACCGACGACCTCCTCGTTGCGAACGAGGCGCTCTCCCAGCTGAGCTACACGCCCGAAAATTGTTTGGGTTTCTTAGTCTGGGAACTTCTAAGAACATATTTATTATAGCATATCAGAAATCAAAAAGAAAAATATTTTTGATTTTCCCCGACGGAAAAACTCCGCGCGCGCCGCCTGCCCTTTATTCTCCCAAAATCCCCTTCCCCAGGCTTCTCTTTCCTCTCCCAAAAAGCTACAATATATCAGTACTCCGTTTATCATTTTTACCGAGGAAATATATGTCCAACAAAATTCGCGTCAAAGACGTAGGCCAATACCTGGGCCAGGAAATCACTTTAAAAGGCTGGCTGTATAACAAACGCTCCAGCGGCAAACTGCACTTTTTGCAGCTGCGCGACGGCAGCGGCATCATCCAGTGCGTCGTGTTTAAAGGCGACGTAAGCCCGGAGCTTTTTGAGCTCGCCGACAAAGTAACGCAGGAATCGTCCATCATCGTCAAAGGCGTGGTGCGCGAAGACAAACGCTCCCCCCTGGGCTTTGAGCTGGGCCTGACCGATTTGCAAGTGGTGCAAATGGCGAAAGATTACCCCATTTCGCCCAAAGAACACGGCCCGGATTTTCTGATGCAGAACCGCCACCTGTGGCTGCGCTCGGCCAAACAAACCGCCATTTTGCGCGTGCGCGACGAAATTATCTTCGCCATCCGCGAATACTTCCATAAAAACGGGTTTGTCCTGTCCGACTCGCCGATTTTAACGCCCGCCGCCTGCGAAGGCACCAGCACGCTGTTTGAAACCGATTACTTCGGCGAAAAAGCGTTCCTCTCCCAGAGCGGCCAGCTCTACGGCGAAGCGTCCGCCATGGCCCTGGGCCGCACCTATTGCTTCGGCCCCACTTTCCGCGCCGAAAAAAGCAAAACCCGCCGCCACCTGACCGAATTCTGGATGGTGGAACCCGAAGTGGCGTACAACGATTTGGACGATAATATGGACCTGGCCGAGGATTTCATTAAATACATCGTGGGCCAGGTGCTTAAAAACCGCGCGGCCGACTTGAAAACCCTGGAAAGAGATACCTCCAAGCTCCAGGCCACGGTGGAAAAGAAATTCCCCCGCATTGATTATACGGACGCGATTGAAATCCTGCACAAAAAAGGCAACGACACCCCCTGGGGCGGAGACATCGGCGGCGACGAAGAAACCCTGCTGGGCGAAGATTACGACACGCCGATTATGATTCACCGTTACCCGACCGCCATCAAAGCTTTCTATATGAAGCGCGACCCGAAAAACCCGAAAGTCGTGCTGGCGGTGGACGTTATCGGGCCGGAAGGCGCGGGCGAAATCATCGGCGGCAGCGAAAGAGAGGCGGATTACGACGCCTTGCTGGCCCGCATTAAAGAGCAGGGCCTGGACCCCAAAGGGTACGACTGGTATCTGGATTTGCGCCGCTACGGCAGCGTGCCGCATTCGGGCTTTGGCATGGGCATTGAGCGCATGGTGCGCTGGATTTGCGGACTTCAGCACGTGCGCGAAACCATCCCGTTCGCCCGTATGATGGATAAAATCCATCCGTAAGTTTTACGCTGAAACAACAATCCCCCGCGCCTTGTATAAGACGCGGGGGATTTATATAACAGCAGAACTTACTTAAAACGGATACGATACGCCCAGTCCGGCAAAATCCAATGTCTGGGGCGATTTACCGCTTAACGATTTACAAAACGCCGTTCCCTTATCCGTCATTGGCACACACCAGCGGCCCACTTCGTTTTCAGCCAAATCTCCCACGGATTTTAAAGCGGGAGGCAATAAAACCAGTCCATAACTCTCATCCTTTGACTGAGCTATGGGAATACCGTAAGGGACGGCATATGTAAAATTTTTAGTTTCAAACTCGCACGACTCTTCCCCTTCGGGAAATCCCTCCATAATAGTTTCGCAAGAGGCTTCCGCCTCAGACAGGATAGTCATCTCCCAATTATCACCTATCTTTTTAAGAACGCCCATGGCTTCCGCCACGCGGGCTTTCTGCACGGCTTTCTCGTACTGCGGCACGGCAACAGCCGCCAAAATGCCGATAATAAGCACGACAACCAATAATTCTATCAAAGTAAAACCTTTTTTCATAAGAAGCTCCTTAGCAAGTTAATTTAAGGCTTACATCCATATTCTACTCTTATTTAGCCGAAAATCAACTCTGCTTTACCCACTGTATCAAAAAAAAACAAATCAACCCCCTTGCCGGGGGCAGGCAATCTGGCCTGGCCAGGGCTAAAGCAATAAACGGTGCTATTAGTTAGATGGGAACAACAAAGGGGGTATGCACCCGTCTGGTAAGACCGAGCCGCCCCTCCCTTTCCCTAACGGAGGCATCCGACTAATTGAGCCACACTGTTTAAACAATGTTGCCAAGTACCGTAAAGCGAGCCCAAAAAGCCGCACCCTCCGGGCCTTGGGGTTCTGGCCTCAACCAGAGTTTGGATTCATTACGGTGCTTACAGATTTTTGGAAGAGAAACATTCGGGGATATTCCCGTCTGGACTGTTGCTGTCCGCCGCGTCCCCCCTCATCTGCCCCACTAAAAACCCCGCGGGAAATAGCGGGGTTTCAGATTGGACTCAGTTGTTATAAGTATGTTTTAACGCACAATATATTCTGAGCCAAATTTTTCACTGCCTAGTGAGCGGCAAACTTTTTCCGGAAATGCTCCGGCGGCACTAACAGCCCGGGGGTTACACGTAAAACGTCCCGCCACCGCTTCCCCGGCGTACTCACTGGGCGGATAATAAGAAATAACATAGTAATTCTCATCCGGCACATTATAACGCCCTGCGTCGGTGGTAGCGACATCAATGCAATACCGCCAGTTTTTGGTAATCACACATTCGCCGTCATCATCTTCCCCGGGGATATCAATATCCAACTCCGCAAAATCTATGGGCAGTTCCCCGTTAGCCAAACGGTATATCTCGCGCGCCTCGGCAATGCTTTTAATAATGGGCATAGCCTCCGCCACGCGGGACTTTTCTACAGCTAGATTATATTGGGGTAATGCCACGGCAGACAGGATACCAATAATCAATACCACTACCAACAGCTCTATAAGCGTAAATCCGAGACTTTTTTGCATGGGATATATCCCCC
>NZ_CAUDSG010000047.1:0-9679 GCF_958451995.1 Candidatus Avelusimicrobium alvi | reverse complement strand
GTCCGAGCAATATGATTTTAAAGAACGGGAAGTGCATAGGCAAGTTCAGCCCGAAGGTGATAGATGTAGGGGTGTTGGTGGACTGCCATTACTGTCCGGGTGATTTTGACGGCCGCAAAAAATGCGGTACCGCCGGCGCGGATCCTACACATTGCTACTATGGCGGAGATTTTGACCCTCAGCAAGGCTGTTGCAGAGCGTGCTCCGGCATTGGTGTAAATTCCTATACGTTTTATCAGGGCGGCTCCTTAAAGCTGAGTCCTAAAGAGGGAAGCGCGTCCGCGCGGTGGCTGTGGTGGGAAGGCGGCAAGCTTATCGGCGGCCAAATGTACCGATATTCCGGCGGATCTATGCCTAACTGCTATGGAAGTGATTATCAGGCTTTGTGTGATAATAATTGCACGGCGGGGGCTTCTTCCTGCTCGTATAAGTGTTTGATTTCCAAGACGGATTCGGGCTGTTCAAACGGGACATACAGTTATTCGGGAGGAGCGTGTAATAAGTCTTGCAACAACGCTTCCGGTACGGGCAAGGTGCTTACCTGCGTAAGCCAGTAAACGTTGTATTTTTCACTCTCCCGGTTCTTTTGGGGAACCGGGATTTTTATGGCCGTGCGCGGAATTTGCTATTATATAGTATATGACGAAGAAAGAGTCCGTTTTGGTGGTTTGCACCAACCGCAAAGCCTACCACGACTATTTTATTGAAGACACCTACGAAGCCGGCCTGGAACTTTTGGGCGCGGAAGTAAAATCCATCCGCCAGAAAGAACTGAGCCTGGAGGGGAGCTTTGTGCGCGTGGAAAACGGACAGGCCAGCGTGTACCATATGCACGTAAAACCGTATAAATTTAATTCCATGACGGAACCGGACCCGACGCGTACGCGGCGGCTGCTGCTGAATAAAAAAGAGCTGCGCAAGCTGGCCTCCAAGGCGGACGTAAAGGGCTATTCGCTCGTGCCGGTGGAAGTGTATTTTAAAAACGGCTGGGCCAAGCTGAAACTGGGCGTGGCGAAAGGCAAGCATTTGTTTGACAAGCGCGAAACGCTTAAAAAACGCGATTTAAACCGCGAAATGGAAAAGAATTTTAAAAATAATATTCGCTTTTAAAAACCCGCTTTTTTCGGCGGGTTTTTTATATGCCGTAATTACTGAAAGGGAGGATTGCTATGAAAAAAATCATTGCGGACGAAGCCGCCGTCGGGCGGATGCTGGACCGCCTTGCGTGCGAAATTATTGAACGCCACCCCGATATGAACGAATACCGCCTGGTGGGCATTAAAACGCGCGGGGCGTTTATCGCCAAACGCCTGCAGGAAAGAATTGCGGCTGTGTGCGGCGCGCGCCCGCAGCTGGCCGAGCTGGATATTACCCTGTACCGGGACGATTTAACCCAGGTGGCGCAGGACCCGCAGCTAAAAAGCTCCGGCCTGGGGACCGATATTGACGGGAAAACCATCATTTTGGCCGACGACGTATTGTATACGGGCCGCACGGTGCTGTGCGCGCTTAACGCGCTGGCGTCGTTCGGGCGCGCGCGGAAAGTGGAATTTTTGACGATGGTGGACCGCGGGCATCACCAGCTGCCGCTGTGTGCGGATTTTATGGGCCGTTTTGTGCCGACCGGGGACGAGGACATCATCCACGTTCATTTAAAAGAACGCGACGGGGATGACAAAATCGTGCATAATATCGGCGGGCAAAAAGAGGCCGCACGGCGTTTTTAGACGGAGGTTTCTCCTATACAAAAAAATAATTTTAAAAAAACGCTGGATTTTTTTGTCGCAATATTCTAAAATATATTTACTTGGGCGGGTGGCGGAATTGGCAGACGCGTACGGCTCAGGACCGTATGGACGAAAGTCCTTAAGGGTTCAACTCCCTTTCCGCCCATTTTGTTTTTTGGTTGCACAGTATGAAAAAGTATGACTACTATCGGCCGTCAACGTCGTCTTTAGGAAAAAAGAAGCGCGTTGCCCGCAGAAAAGGGTCATCCTTTTTTTTTAAGCTCTTTTTAGTGGCCGTTTGCCTGCTGGTTGCCGTATGCGGCGGCTGGCTGGCGCTGTCCAAAGGCTATTATCTCCTCGTAAATTCCAAACTGACCGACTGGCACGCCAAAACGGTATCCGTTTCCGGCGTAACCGGGCTTTTAAACAAAGAAATCACCGCGCTGGCGGAACCTTACACCGGCAAATCTTTTTCCGTTAAAGACGCGGCCGCCCTGCGCGAAGGGATTGCCGGCCGTTACCCGATGCTTAAAAACGTAAGCGTCAGCCGCGGGCTGCTAAGCGGCGCGCTTAATATTTCGGCCAAACACCGCGAACCCATCGCCAAATTCGTCCTGCCCGACGACAGCGTCCGTTATATTGACAGCGACAGCACCGTCTATTCCGACCCGCACCCCGATTTATTAAAACCCGTTCCGTTTGTGGAACTGGTCGGCGACGTGCCGGACAAACTCAGCCCGGAATTTATCGGCCTGGTGGAAAGCACCTTAAAACTGAATAAAGAACTGGATTTTGCGTTTTTACAGATGAATTTGAAGGCAAATACCGTCAAAATGCATATGCCCGACGGAAGCATTATTGACTTTGGCCCGGCGGCGGACTTAAAACAAAAGGCCGAACGGGCGGCGCAGATTATCGCTTTTGCGCGCGAACGCTACCCTCATCCGCAGGTGCTGGACTTCCAATTTTTCAAGCACGGCAAAGTTTTTTTAACACAGACGTCCCATTAAGTTTTATAATAGAAGTTAAGGTATATTTTTTAGGTGGTTCTTATGGCTAAAACGAATATCATTGCAGGCTTGGATATCGGCAGCGGCAAAATGACGTGCATCGCCGCCGCGCACGATTTTGAAACAAATACGCTTAAAGTGCTGGCGGGGCGCAGCGTCCCGTGCAAAGGTTTAAAGGGCGGTATGGTGTCCGACATTCGGGAAACGTCCGCCGCCGTAACGCATATTTTAGGCAGCATTGAACGCGAATGCAACCAGGACATCGGCAGTCTGTTCGTCGGCGTGCGCGGGGCGCATTTGGAATCTTTTTCCAACCACGGCACGTATAATATTTCGCGCCTGGACAAGGAAATCACCCAGTCCGACATGGCGCTCGCCATTGAAAACGCCAAAGCGATGCCGATTAAAAACGACAACGAAATCGTCAACGTCATCACCCAGGGGTACGCCATTGACAAGCAAAAAGGCATTACCAACCCGGAGGGGATGGAAGGCTCGCTTTTGGAAGTGGACGTACACATTACCACGGGTTCTTCCACGCATTTAAACAATTTGGCCAAAGCCATCCAGCGCCCCGGCTATAAAATTGACGGCACTTTTTACGGACTCGTGCCCCTGGCCGACACCGTGCTGACGCAGGAAGAAAAAGAAATCGGCGCGATGATTTTGGATTTGGGCGGGGAGACGATGTCCGTCGGCATTTACATTGACGGCATTTTGAAATTCTCGCGCGATATTCCCTACGGCTGCGATTTAATCACCAGCGACCTTTCCCGCCTCTTGCACACCAGCCGCCAAAACGCCAAGGAAATCAAAGAAAAATACGGCGTGTCTTTTCCCACTTTTTTGGATGAAGAGGGCGAAATCCCCGTGCCGTCTTTGGACGGGCGCAGCAAGCACAACATTAAAAAAAGCTATGTGCTGGACATCATCCAGCCCCGCGTGGAAGAATTAATTGAACAGGTGGGCCGCTGTGTGGAAACGTCCGGCTACAAGAATTTTCCCGTCGTGGGCGTGGTAACGGGCGGCGGTTCGTTAATGCCGGGCATTACCGACCATTGCGTCAACATCCTGGGGCTTAAAGAGGTGCGCCGCGGCGTGGTCCAGCGCGACCTGATTACCTCGGACGACGAATTTTTTGACCCGCAGTACAGCACCGCCATGGCGCTTGCCATCTATGCTTCCGACAACTCCGGTTACGACGATTACTCCGGCGGCTCTTACGAAAAGGGCGGCTCGTTCTTCGGCAAACTGGGCAGGCTGTTTAAAGGCGTGGACATCTTCGGCGGCTGATAAACGGAGAAGCTATGAAAGATTTATTTATGCCGGCCGACTTGTTTGAAACCAAGAAGGCCAAAATCAAAGTCATCGGCGTGGGCGGCGGCGGCGGAAACGCCATCAACCACATGGTAAACGCCGGGCTGAAAGACGTGGACTTTATCGCCGTCAATACCGACGCGCAGGACCTGCGCAGAAACCGCGCCCCGTACCTCGTGCAGGTGGGGGAGAAAATCACCAAAGGCCTCGGCGTGGGCGGAGACCCCGAAAAAGGCAAAAAAGCGGCCGAAGAATCCAAAGAAAAGCTAAAACTCATCATCGGCCAGTGCGATTTGCTGTTTATCACGGCCGGGATGGGCGGCGGCACCGGTACGGGCGTGGCGCCGTATCTGGCCAAGCTCGCCAAAGAAATTTACGGGGACGACCTGCTGGTTGTGGGCGTGGTCACCCGGCCCTTTAATTTTGAAGGCTACGTGCGCGAAAAACAGGCCGACGAAGGCATTAAAGAAATGCAGAAGCACGTAGACTCCATGATTATCGTGCCCAACGAAAAACTTTTTGCCAATATAGACCCGGAAACCTCTTCCCGGGACGCTTTCCAGATGGTGGATGAAGTGCTGCTGCAGGCGGTGAAAGGAATTTCCGAAGTAATCACCCAGCCCGGCGAAGTAAACATTGATTTTAACGACATCCGCAAAGTAATGTGTCACTCGCAAAAATCGCTCATCGGCATTGGCGAGGCCAGCGGCCCGGGGCGGCATTTGCAGGCCGTCAAAAAGGCCATTTCTTCGCCGCTTTTGGAAAGCGCGGACATCCGCGGCGCGAAAGGGTTTATCGTGCATTTTTCCGCGGAAGAAAATTTAACGCTTTTGGAACAGGGCGAGGTGATGAATCTCATCCGCCAGTATGCCAGCAACGATTCCATCATTATGTTCGGCCATTCGTACGATTCCGCTTTAAACGGAATGTTTAAGGTAACGGTAATCGCCACCGGATTTAGCGCCGAAAAAGCCAGCGTGTTTAATGCGCGCCGGCCGCTTCCGTCCGAAATGCCGGGCGCTTCGCCCGTCAAAAAACCGTCGGCTGAAGACGTGTTTGCCTCGTTTGAGCCGCCCAAGGCGCAGGAGCCTGAGGACGCGATGATGATTCCGGCGTTTTTGCGCCGCAAGAAAAACCGGTCGTAAGAGGAGAACAATATGGCGGTAGGACTTCAAAGTTTATTAAGAACGGTAGTGGACAACAAAGCCAGCGGTTTGCATATCCGCGGCAATTCCAACGCCTATGTGCGTTTGAACGGGCAGATTAAACCCATTGACGACAGTTTTGTTTCCAACGATGAAGCCAAAAAAATGGCTTACGCCTGTATGGGCGAACGCGAGCGGAAAATTTTTGAACAGTACAGCACGGTGGACTTCTCGCTGGACGCCAAATCTTACGGCCGCTTCCGTTTTAACGTATTCCGCCAAATGGGCAAAATTTGTATGGCCATCCGCCATATTCCGCTTAAAATCCCCACCTTTGAAGACCTCCACCTGCCCGGCGATATCCTGCGCAAAATTTCCGAAAACCGCCGCGGCCTGATTTTGGTAACGGGTATGACCGGTTCGGGCAAAACCTCCACTTTGGCCGCGATGATTGACCACATCAACCAAAGCCGCGCGGGCCATATTCTGACGGTGGAAGACCCTATTGAGTTTATGCATACCGACAACCGCTGTATCGTCAGCCAGCTGGAACTGGGCGTGGACACCCCTTCTTACACGGGCGCGCTGCGCGCCGCCATGCGCCAGGACCCGGATGTGGTGCTCATCGGCGAACTGCGCGACGGCGAAGTGATGAAAGCCGCCATCGGCGCGGCGGAAACCGGGCAGCTCGTACTGGGGACGATGCATACGGTAAACGTAACGCAGACGCTCGCGCGCCTTGTGGACGCGTTCCCGGTGGAACAGCACGACCAGGTGCGCCTGCAGCTTTCCGAACTGGTGCGCGGTATCGTCTGCCAGCGTCTGCTGCCGACGATTAAGCCCGGTATGCGCCCGGCGCTGGAAATCCTCGTTTCCACGCCGCAGGTGCGCAAACTGATTTTGGAAAACAAACCCAGCGATTTGTACAAAATGATGCAGACCGGCGAATTCTACGGGATGAACACGTTTGACCAGTCTTTGGCCAAACTGTACAAAGAAGGGTTTATTGATTTGGAAACGGCGCAGTCCGCCGCCACCAGCCCGGACGCCATTATGCTGGCCATCCGCGGCGTAACCGGCAGCCTTGAGGCGGTGAACGAGTAATATGCGCACCAACGGAATGCTGATTGCCATTGACGGAACCGCCGGGACGGGGAAGTCCTCCGTCGGAAAAGCCGTAGCCGCGAAATTGGGGTACGGGTTTTTGAGCACGGGGGAAATGTACCGCGCGCTGGCATACAAAGTGTTTGAAAAACACATTGAGCCCGAAGACCACGACGCGGTGCTGGAAGCGGCCCGCCAGCTGCGTTTTACGTTTGCGCGCCAGCCGGACGCCGCGCTTAAAATGTATGTGGACGGCGAATACCTGGGCGATAAACTGCGCCTGGAAGAAGTGGGCAACGTGGCCAGCCGCGTTTCCACCAACGGCGAAGCGCGCCGGGTGCTGACCGACAAAATGCGCGCCGTGGGCGAAGACGGCGGCATCGTGATGGAAGGGCGCGACGTGGGAACCGTGGTGTTCCCGGATGCGGAAATAAAATTTTATCTGGACGCTTCCGCCGAGGAACGCGCCAAACGCCGCGTAAACCAGTTAAAAGAAGCGGGCCAGCACGCCGATTACGGACAAATTTTAAAAATGATTGAAGAGCGCGACTGGCGCGATTCGCACCGGGCGGTCAGCCCGTTAAAACCCGCTGACGACGCGGTGGTGATTGATACGTCTAATCTTAATTTACAGCAGGTAACGGACGCCGTCTTGGAGAAAATCCAGCACTATGCTTCTTAATTTGATAAAATTAATTGCAAGGATCTATTTTAAAACCTGTTACAACTTTAAAGTTGAGGGGCTGGAAAATATCCCCAAAACAGGCGCTCTTATTATCGCAGGCAACCACCTTTCCAACGCAGACCCGCCGGCCATCGGCAGTTTTGCCGGGTTAGTGCGTGATTCGCGCTTCGTAGCCAAAAAAGAGCTTTTTGCCGTGCCGGGGCTGGGGTGGTTTTTCCGCCGCAGCGGGTATATCCCCGTGGACCGGGCGCGTACAATCGGCGATTTTGGGGCCTTAAAAGAAGTGGTGCACGCGCTGGAAAAAGGCGAAAGCGTGGTGATGTTCCCGGAAGGGACGCGCAGCCGCAACGGGCGGCCGCAGAAGCCTAAAAGCGGCATTGGGTTCTTGGTGTACAAGACGGGGGCGCCCGTCCTTCCCGTAAAAGTGGAAGGTACGTTCGGGTGGCCGTGGGTGCGTAAAATACGGGTGAAGTTCGGCACCGTGATGCGCCTGGAAAAGGATCCGGCGCTGGAGCCCAAAGCGCAGTACAAACAATTTGCAAATCAAATAATGGATGCAATAAATTCAATTAATATCTAACGGAGGTTACGCAGTCCTCCCCGACGGGAAAGACTGTAATAAGGACTTATGACGACAAACGAAGAAATTAAAAACACCGAAGAAACAATTAACGAACAGGAAATGACGATGGACCAGTTAATTGCGCAGCAAGAGTCTTTATCGGAGAAACTGTACAAAAAAGAAATCGTGGAAGTGCCCGTTGTACAGATTAATCAAGATTACATTTTAGTGGATACCGGCGCGAAAAAAGAGGGGGCCATCGCCGTGTCCGAATTTGAAGGCAAAACCCTGCCTGCCGTGGGCGACACCATTTCCGCAGTCCTTATTAAACGCGGTTCCGACGAAAGACCTTCCATCCTTTCCCATAAAAAAGCCCTGGAATCTTTGGGCTGGGACATCTGCAAAAAAGCGTACGAAGACAAAGAACGCGCCAAAGGCACCATTGTACAGTGCGTAAAAGGCGGTTACATTGTGGAAGTTTTCGGCGTGAACGGCTTTATGCCGCTTTCGCTTTCCGAACTGCACACCGCTTATAAACACTATCTGCCCGTGGGTGCGAAAATCAAAGCCCAGATCGTTGAATTTGCGAAAGAAAAACAGAAACTGATCGTTTCCCGCAAACAGGTGCTTGAAGAGGATGAAAGCGTCCGCCGCGAGCAGGTGTTGAGCGAAATTAAAGAAGGCGACGTGCTGCGCGTGGTCGTGTCCAAAGTGGACAAAGAAAAACTTTTCCTGCGCTTCCACGGCATTGAAGGCGTGGTAAACTTGGAAAACATCGCCTGGAAAGAACCCGAAGCCGCTATCGCCAATTTCAGAAGAGGCCAGCGCCTTAAAGCCAAACTTTTAAAGCTGGATAAAGAAACCCCGAGACTGGAATTCGGTTTGAAACAGCTGTTCCTGAACCCGGCCGACGCGCTCAAACGCCGCTATCCGTACAAGAGCTCCGTGAAAGCCACCGTGGTGAAAGTAGACGCCGAAAACGGCGTGGAATGCACCATCGGCAAGAACAACACGAAAGGCTTTATCAGCCCGTTTGAAATGGGCCGCGATTTCACCGCCAAAGAAGGCGACGTTATTACCGCTTTGGTTGTGGGCGTGGACCCGGAAACCTTTACGGTGAACCTCTCCGTTAAGAAATACGACCAGGTGCAGAACCGCAAAGTGGTCGCCCAGTACTTAAAACAAGCCCCGCGCCCGACCCTTGGTCAGCTGCTGCAGGACTCTTTTAAGACGGAAAACGACGAAGAGAACAACTAAGTTAGATATTATTGAAATGCAAAAAACCCGGTGCGATGACGGCGCCGGGTTTTCTTTAGACAAAAAGGGAGCTCCTTTGTACGGGGCTCCCTTTTAACGGTTCAAAATGCCTTATTCGCGGTGTTTTTCCGTGGAGTGCTGGCAGTTGACGCAGTAGCGCGCAAAAGGCAGCGCTTTGATGCGTTTTTTGGGAATCGGCTGGCGGCAGTATTCACAGGTGCCGTAGATCCCTTTGTCAATTTTGCGCAGGGCGGCTTCAATCTGTTCAATCGTATTGTGCGCATTGCCGGAAAGTTCAAATAAAATTTCTTTGTCCAGGCTTTTGCTGGCGTCGTCAATCGGGTCGCCCACTTCGGCTTCGGGCATATCCATATTCTTTTTGTCTTTTAAACGCGCGGCGGCATCTTCTTTCATTTCCAATAAATGTTTTTTAATCTCCTTTAGTTCAGCTGCGGTGAGCGACTCTTTGTTTGCTTTTTTGATAACCATAAAACAATACCCCTGCCTGCGAAATTGTGCGACGGAAACAACACGTATTTCCGGACACTGTTTGATTAGTTTAGCAAAGTAAACTTTTTTTTTCAACCCCTGTTGCTTTCTCTTTGAACATCCGCTTGGAAAAGTGTATTCCGCCGGAGGCGGGGCCTTGCAGGCCGTGCAGATTTTACGGTGCTTGGCAACATTGTTTAAACGGTGTGGCTCAATTAGTCGGATGGCACCGTCAGGGAAAGGGAGGGGCGGACCCTGCGGGCTGTCTGGATGGGTGTGTCCGTTGTGTCGTTTTAAGCAGGTCTTAGCCGTGTTGTTGTCGTTGTGTTTCCGGCCTTAGCCCGTCTATAAAATCCGTTTTACGCGGGAGAAGCGTTTTATTT
>NZ_CAUDSG010000046.1:0-10936 GCF_958451995.1 Candidatus Avelusimicrobium alvi | reverse complement strand
TTTTTTTTTTTTGATACATTGGGTAAAGCAGAGTTGATTTTAGGCTAAATAAAAGTAGAATATAGATGTAAGCCTTAAATTAACTTGCTAAGGAGTTTCTTATGAAAAAAGGTTTTACTTTGATAGAATTGTTGGTTGTCGTGCTTATTATCGGCATTTTGGCGGCGGTCGCGCTGCCGCAATACGAAAAAGCGGTGGAAAAAAGCCGCATCAGCGCGCTGTTCCCCATCGCCAAAGCGGTGGAAACCGCACAGAAAACGTACTTTATGGCGAACGGTTCCTACAGTAATGATATGAGCAGTTTGGATATCACCGTTCCGCTTCCCACCGCCTTGGCCAATCCGCCCTGTTCTCTGGCACACGAATCAAGCGATTCTTCCCGCCAGGACGCCCAAACGGTAGTGGCGCTGAATAACCGGACTTCGGCCAAATCCTACTTTGTGGCCGCCGCGCGTTTGACGGGGCCGTATGCCTGTTCGGGCATTAAAATCCCGATGACGGACGTCGGCGCGCTGG
This sequence comes from Candidatus Avelusimicrobium alvi, assembly GCF_958451995.1. NCBI lineage: Bacteria > Pseudomonadati > Elusimicrobiota > Elusimicrobia > Elusimicrobiales > Elusimicrobiaceae > Candidatus Avelusimicrobium > Candidatus Avelusimicrobium alvi. The sequence continues at coordinate 10,420 of NZ_CAUDSG010000046.1, read as the reverse complement.
AAGCGGGCCGCACGTATTGTTATGAACATATCGGCCATTTTACGGGCACCGCCGGAAATTTTTGCCAGCGGCTGATGAACGGCAAATATGTTACGTCATTTGACTCCTGCCGTTTTTACCAACTGCCGTAATAGCGTTTATTTCAAAAAACCCCGGGTGTGAACCCGGGGTTTTCTTTTCATTTCGGAAGTTTACAGAATCATCATACTGTCGCCAAACGAATAGAAACGGTACTTTTTTTCCACCGCTTGCAGATAGGCCTCGTAGATAAAATCCTCGCCCGCAAAGGCCGACGTCATACACAGCGGCGTAGAATCCGGGAAGTGAAAGTTGGTAATCAGGCAGTCAATGGCTTTAAACCGGTAGCCGGGGTAAATGAACAAATCCGTCCACTTCCTGCCGGAATGGGTGATATGGTTTTCATCCGTGAAACTTTCCAGCGTGCGGGTGCTGGTGGTGCCGCAGGAAAATACGCGTTTTCCCGCCGCGCGCACGGCGTTTAGTGCGGCCGCCGTTTCTTCGGACACTTCACCCAGTTCCGCCAGCATATGATGCTGTTCGGGTTCGCCGCGCAGGGGTTTAAACGTACCCCAGCCCACGTGCAGGGTAATGTAGCAGATTTTTACGCCTTTATCTTTCAGTTTTTGCAAAAGTTCGGGAGTAAAGTGAAAGCCCGCCGTCGGAGCGGCGATGGAGCCGTCGTACTTGGCGTAGACGGTTTGGTAGCGGTCTTTATCGGTTTCAATGCTGGGGGTCATCCCGTCGTGCTTGCGGGCTTTTTCAATATATTGCGGCAGGGGCATGAGGCCGTGCGCGTTGCAAAACGGCAGGATGTCCTGCTGGTTAAATTCCAAAACGGCTTCGTTGCTTTCGGTTTTTCCGCGCACCAGGGCGTTTAGTCCGCCGCCGAAGTCCAGCGTTATGCCCTCTTTATAATCGCGCGTCAAAACGGCCCATACATTGGGTTTTTCCAGCGGGCGCACCAGCAGCACTTCCACCTTGCCGCCCGTCGGTTTATGGGCAAAAAGCTTGGCGGGAAACACTTTGGTGTTATTGATAACCAGCGCGTCGCCGGGGTTGAAGTATTCGTGAATATCGCGGAATATGCGGTGTTCAATGGTGTGGCTGTCGCGGTGGAGCACCATCTGGCGCGAGCTGTCGCGCGGAGTGGCGGGCTGTTTGGCGATGAGGGGATCTAAATCCAACTGTTTAAAACGTTCAAATGCCATGGTTGTCCTTTAGGGGAGTTTTTTAAGTTCCGCTCCGGGGTAATAATTTTTCAAAATCTTTTTGTAGTTTTTGCCGGACTTAGCCATCCCGTTTGCGCCGTCCTGGCACATCCCTACGCCGTGCCCGTAGCCTTTGCCTTCAAAGTGCACGTCGTTCCTGCGCACCGAAAGCTTGGTGATTTTGCAGCTGCGGATGCCCGTCGCCAGGCGGAATTTGCCGCAGGGCACCGTTTTGGTTCCTTTGGAGGTTTTGAGGGTCAGGTTGGTGGCGCGGCCGGTGTCGGTTTTGCGGGCGATTTTAATGCTCTTTAAATTTCCCGAGAGGCCCACGCTTTTGGCATAGGTTTCCACTTTGGCGTGGGAGATATTCATCTGCCAGCTGTGGCTTTTGGAATGGGAATCGTACTTGCAGGAAGCGCCCGAAAGCGGCTTGATGGACTGCGCGCCCGGGTTCCAGCTGCGTACGTCGTCCGTGCCGCCGCCGCAGTTGGCGTGATAATAAGTAAAGAAAAGTTTGTCCTGATACGAGAGCACTTCGCCGCGCGTCTCGTCCACGGCTTTTTTAACGGAGTCATACTGCTTGCCGCCGCCTTTGTACATTTGGCTGCGCACGTCGGAAAATACGTCAAAATTTTTATTCTTTACGCCTTCCAATGTTTTAAGCGTATAGGTGCGCGCGGCCACGGCCTGCGCTTTTAACGCTTCAATCGGCCAGGAATGACTCATTTCATACGGGAGCACGCCGTAAAGGTAGGTTTCCAGCGGCGCGTGCTCCACCAGGTGAAAGGTGTTGCCCGCGGGAATAATATAGATTTTGCCGGAATAAGCGTTTTTGTTCCATTCCAACAGCGTCCCCGTCGCGGGCTCCAGCACAATGGTTTGCGCGGCCTGAAGCGTGCCCACCTGTATTTTGCCTGCGCCCAGCGCTTTGACCGACAGGGTGCCGGGGGGAGAAACTTTATATTTTTTGTCCAAATTTAAGGTGTAAACATATACCCGGCCCGTATGCTTGATAAGGGCGGATTTCTGTTTTTCGGCCAGCAGTACGCGCACGGTTACGTCGGAAGGGGAAGCTTTGGTTTGCGGGTCCTGCGGCGGCGGTTCGGGGGCGCGTTCCAGCGCGGAGGAATCAAGGCCTCCTTTGGCGGCCTGGAAATTGTTGGCGGCGCGTTTGGAGGGCGCGGCGCACGCGCAGAGAAGCGCGGCGCAGAACAGGAACAGGCTGGAGCGAAGCAGGTGTTTCATACGGGACCCCCGGTTAAAAAAGTAAATCGGCGTGCTGCTTGCGGCCCATATGTTCGTAGGCCTTGCGCGTGGCGACGCGGCCGCGCGGCGTGCGCGCGATAAAGCCCGCTTTGATGAGGAACGGCTCAATCACGTCCGTCAGCGTGTCCACGGCTTCGGACACGGCGATAGCCAGGTTGTCCACGCCCACGGGGCCGCCGGAAAAGCGGTCAATAAGCGCTTCTAAAATCCGTTTGTCCACGCTGTCTAACCCTTCGCAGTCAATGTCCAACGAGTCCATGGCGGTGTTGGCAATGTCGTACGTAATAACGCCTTTGCCTTTTACCTGCGCAAAATCGCGCGCGCGGCGCAAAAGGCGGTTGGCGATACGCGGCGTGCCGCGCGAACGTTTGGCCAGTTCCGTGAGGCCTTCGCGGTCCGCCTCAATATCCAGCAGGCGCGCGGAGCGCTGCAGAATATCGGTGATTTCCGGGATTTCGTAGAACCCCAGGTTGAAAACGATGCCAAAGCGGTCGCGCAGCGGGCCGGTTAAAAGGCCGGAGCGCGTGGTGGCGCCCACCAAAGTAAAGCGCGGCACGGCGAGTTTTAAAGTGGTGGAACCCGCGCCTTTGCCGGTATTGATAAAGAAAGTAAAATCTTCCATGGCGGGGTATAAAGCTTCTTCCACGGCGGGGTTTAAGCGGTGGATTTCGTCAATAAACAAAATATCGCCTTCGGAAAGTTCGGTCGTCAGCATGGCGGCCAAATCGCCGGGGCGCGCAAGCACGGGGCCGGAAGTAACTTTAATGTTTACGCCCATTTCGTGTGCCAGGATATTGGCCAGCGTGGTTTTACCCAGGCCGGGCGGCGCGTAAAAAAGGCAGTGGTCCAGCGCTTCTTTGCGCGATTTGGCCGCGGCGATGAAAATACGCAGATTGTCTTTTAGTTTTTCCTGGCCGACAAATTCGTCCAGCGTCGTCGGGCGCAGGGCGGCTTCCATGCCGGCGTTTTCGTCGGAGAGTTGGGTTACGTCCAGGATTTCGTTCTGGTTGCTCATTTTTTCAGCACCCGCAGGGCCTCTTTAATAATGTTTTCAATCTTATCATTGGGATTGATGCCTTCGGCGTAGAGTTTTTCAATCGCGCGGCGCGATTCCTGCGCGGAATAGCCCAGCGCGCCCAATGCTTCCAGCACGCCGCTCATATACGGCGCGTCGTCTAAGACTTTGATTTTGCTTTCGCCCTGCACGGTTACGGCGTCCATCTTGTCTTTCAGGGAATTGATGAGTTTTTCCGCCGTTTTGGCCGTAAAGCCGAAAATGCCCGTTAAAATTTTGGGGTCGCGTTTTAAAATGGCGTTGTGAAAGTCCGCCACCGAGCGCAGGGCTTTGTTTAAAAATTCCATCGCTTTTTTGGGGCCCGTGTTGGGGATGGCCGTTTTGAAAAGATACCAGAGTTCTTTATCCTCTTTGTTTAAGAAGCCGTAGAGCACCGTGCCGTCGTAGGGAGAGATGGATTCCGCCACATGGAGGCTTACGTCGTTTCCCGCCGTCAGTTCCAGCGCCGAGCTGTGGGCCAGATTTACTTCGTAGCCCACGCCGCCGCAGAGGATGACGGCTCCGTCTTCTTTCACTTCCAAAATTTCGCCTTTTAAATACGCAATCATATTTTCATTTTAGCATATTGGGCACCCGCCCGGGGGCCTTGCAGGCCGTGCAGACTTTGCGGTGCTTGGCAACATTGTTTAAACAGGGTGGCTCAATTAGTCGGATGTACCCGCATAGAGAACCGCCCCCTGGAAGGGGCCTTGCAGGCCGTGCAGATAAAAAACCGTCCCCGGAAAACTTTTGCGTTCCCGAATGTTTCTCTCCCAAGTATCTAAAAGTACCGTATTTTGCTGAACCCTGGCCAGGCCAGATTTCCTGCCCCCGGCAAGGGGGTTGATTTGTTTTTTTTTTTGATAAATTGGGAATATCAACTTATATAAATAGGGGGATATATCCCGTGCAAAAAAGTCTCGGATTTACGCTTATAGAGCTGTTGGTAGTCGTATTAATCATAGGCATATTGGCCGCTGTGGCGCTGCCGCAGTATGAAAAAGCGGTGGAAAAGTCCCGCGCCGCCCAGGCATTTGCGCTGGCTAAGTCCATCCACGAAGCGCAGGAAGCATTTAAAATGGCCAATGGGGATTATACGCGTTCATTTGAAGATTTGGATATTGATATACCGACCGTTGCTGGCCAGCCAAACACTTGCGGCTTGGCGGCGAATGAAATCCGCTACACCAAAGATTTTGCCATTGCGCTGGGAACCAACGGCCAGTACACCGGGGACGTGGTTGTGGCGCGCAACTGGGGCAAAGATCAATGCTACGGCATCGGCTACATCCAGGGGGCGCTGCATTGTTCGGAATACCCCGGGATGCATAAAACGAATTTTTGCGTCAAAGCGTTTGGCGGTACGCTGGATTTTACTACCCCCAACTGGAACCACTATAAACTGCCTTAACTAAGCGGCCGATTTCAAAACCCCGGTTCGGATGAGCCGGGGTTTTTTAGTCAGTAAAACGGTTATTTCTTTTTAAGCTGTGCGGCTTTGGCGGCTTTTAGTTTAGCCAGAAACGCCGCTTTTACGTTTATCATATTGTTGAGCGGAGCGGTTTTTAAATGGCAGATGCCGATGGCTACCGCGTCGGCGGTATCGTCGGGCGAGGGGGCTTTGTCCAGGTTCAGCGTCAGCTGCACCATGCGCTGCACCTGTTTTTTGTCCGCCGTGCCGGTGCCGCAAATAATCATTTTCACGCGCTTGGGCGGATAAAACGAAACGGCTTTTCCCGCCAGCCGGCAGGCCAGGATAATCACGCCGCGCGTCATGACGGTGTTGGCCATCGTTGCCGCGCGTTTTAAAAAGAAGTTTTGCTCCATCGCCACCTGGTCCGGGGCGTAGGTTTGCAGGATTTTTTGCAGTTCGTTAAAGATGTATTCCAACCGTTCGGGCAGTTCCTGCCCGGCGTCCGTATGAATCAGCCCGCAGGCCCGTAAAGACAAAACGGAACGGGCGTTCCTTGTCAGGATGGCCCATCCCGTTCTGTCTAAACCAGGGTCTATACCTAAAACGGCGGTCGTTTGGTCGGTCAAGAGTCCTCTTGCGCCTAGGCGTTAAGCTTGGCGGCGACGGCTTCGTCAATGCTGGAGTTGTCGTACACGTTTTTGGTGTCGTCGTGATCGTCCAGCGCGTCCAGCATTTTCATTAAGGTTTCGGCGGTGTGCTCGTCGGAAACGTTTACGTCCGTATCCGGAATCATAGACAAATCGGCCGATTCGGGCGTAATGCCTTTGGCTTCAATGGCTTTTTTCACGGCTTCCAGCGCGGCCATTTCCGGCGCGGTGATTACTTCATATACATCGCCCGCGGCGCGTACGTCTTCGGCGCCGGCTTCCAGCGCGAGGTTCATCAAATCGTCTTCGGAAATGTCTTCTTTCTTAACGACAATCAGCCCTTTGCTCTTAAACATATAAGATACGCATCCCGCCGTGCCGATGGAGCCGCCGTGGCTGGTGAAAATTTTGCGGATTTCCGCAAAGGTGCGGTTTTTATTGTCCGTCGTGCATTCCACGATAACGGCCACGGAACCGGGGCCGTAGCCTTCGTACGTGATTTCTTCGTACGATACGCCCGGCAGCTGGCCCGTACCTTTCATAATGGCGCGTTTGACGTTGTCAATGGGCATATTCGCGGCGCGCGCGTCGTCCATAGCTTTACGCAAGCGGGGGTTTTGGTCGGGGTTGCCGCCGCTCATTTTGGCGGCGATGGTTACTTCTCTTAAAATTTTGGTAAAAACTTTACCTTTCTTGGCGTCTACGAGGGCCTTTTTGTGTTTAATACCGGCCCAGTGCGAATGTCCACCCATAGGTACGCTCCTTACTGCAAATTTAGATACTTTTATTTTAGCAAATTTTTGCCGGGGCGGAAGAGGCGTATAATTTGTAAAATGGGCGTATGAGTTTATCCAAACAAATCCTGCAGGAATTAGAAGCCGGGCAAAACCCGGCCAAAGCCGCCCAAATGAGCAGGTTTTTTAAAACGGGCAAAGGCGAATATGCCGAGGGCGACGTGTTTTGGGGGCTGACGTCCGCCCAGGTGCAGGGGTGTGCGAAAAAACACTGGAAAGAGGCCTCTTTTGACGATATGGACGCCCTGCTGCGCGCCCGCCACCACGAAGCGCGTTCCTGCGCCGTGTTTATGCTGGTACTGCGTTTTGGGGCGGCGAAAACGGAGGAAGAACGCGAAGCGGTGTTTTCGTTTTTTGTGGAGCGTCTGCCGTTTGCGAATAATTGGGATTTGATTGATATTTCGGTGCATAAAATTATCGGGGCGTATCTGTTTGGCCGGGAGCCGGACCTATTATATAAGCTGGCGAAATCCAAAAACCTGTGGGAACAGCGTGCGGCCGTCGTATCCACGATGTACTTTATTAAACGGGGAAAGCTGGACGCAACGTTTACACTCTGCGAAGGATTTTTAACGCATCCGCACGATTTGATGCATAAAGCCTGCGGCTGGATGCTGCGCGAAGCGGGCAAGCGGGATGCGTCCGCCCTGTGTGCGTTTTTAGATAAGTTCGCGGCGCGTATGCCGCGCACGATGCTGCGTTATGCGCTGGAGAAATTCCCCCGGGAACAGCGCGCGCATTATATGGCCGCAAAATAACACTTTTCATTAAAAAAACCGCCCTTTTGCCGGGCGGCTTTTTGTATGGCAAATCCTAAAATCTGCCCCGTACGGGATTTGAACCCGGACCCCCGGTTCCGAAGACCGGTACTCTATCCAGTTGAGCTAACGGGGCGTATTTCTATTTTAGCAAACTTTGCGTTTACACTTTAGCGGCGGTGCGCCAGGGAGAGCGGCTCGGGGTGGATGGTAACCAGCGTCTGCGGGCCGAACGCTTTTAACAGGGCGGTTTCCATCCGGTCCGTGGCGTCGTGCACTTGTTTTAAGTTCCACTCGTCCGGCAGATATACGTGAAATTCCAGGCAGGCGTACCCGCCGATTTTGCGCGTTTTGATGCTGTGCGCCTGCGCGGCCGCTTCGGCCTCGCGGCAGAGCCGCACGATGCGCTCTTCGGCCTGCGCTCCCAGCGATTTATCCAGCAGTTCCTGTCCGGCCGTTTTTAAAATCTGCCAGGACACTTCAAAAATAAAAAAGCTGACTACAATCGCCGCCAGCGGATCCAGCACCGTCCACCTGCTTCCCAAAAAATAAGCGCCGCCTACGCCCAAAAGCGTACCGATGGAGCTCATGGCGTCCGAGCGGTGGTGCCAGGCGTTGGCTTCCAGCGCCGAACTGCCGATTTGTTTGGCGGCCTTTAAGGTGTAGCGGTACAGCCATTCTTTGACGGCGATGGATACTACAGCCATCCACAGCGCCGCGGCGCGCGGCTTTTCAATTACGCCGCCTTCGGCCAGGCGGACTACGTCGGTTATGCCGTTGTAGAGGATTTTTGCCCCCACCGCAAACAGCGCCGCCGCGATAATAAGCGTGGCCAGCGTTTCAAAACGGCCGTGGCCGTAGGCGTGGTCGCGGTCGGCGGGGCGGGTTGAAAATTTGAGGCTGACAAGCACCACCATATCGGTCAGCGAGTCGGAAAGCGAGTGCACCGCGTCCGCCACCATGGCCGAACTGCGGCCCCATACGCCTGCCGCAAACTTGGCGCCGCAGAGAAGGCTATTGATAATCAGCCCGTTTACCGTAATGCGGTGTGCCAAATTGGAGCGGGAGTTCTGGTTCATATAAAAATTTTATCATTTTCCAATGTAGCCAAACTAACGTTTTTTTGCTATAAATAATACATATGAAATCTATTAAAAATGAGGCGGCCGCCAGCTGCCCGAATCATTGTGAGCCTTTTGATGTGGAGTATTGGTCTTTGGTCAGCGCCGACCAGGACCCCGATTTGAAATCCGCCATATTGGGCGGCGAACTGAATTTGGTGCGCTGCCCCGAATGCGGCGCCTTTTTTCACCACGACGGAGATTTGATTTATTTTGACGCGCCTTCAGAGCTTCTCGTCTTTGTGTTCTCGGAGAAGGACCGCCAGCGCGAGCCGGAACTTTTGGCCCGCATGCACAAAGATTACGACTTGATTAAAACAACACTGCTTAAACAGCTGAATATGGACTATCCGCCCGTGTCCGTCTTCGGGCTGGAAGCCTTAAAGGGGGTGTTGGAAGCGGAAGAGAAAGTTTCGGATGAATCGGAGGCCGTGGCCGCGGCGTCGGCCGCGCTGGGCCTGCGCGTCGCACGTTTGAAACCGTCGTACGCGCGGGAAAATCATTTCCCGTTCTACGTGCCGGCTCCGGCGCAGAACGAAACGGCAAACGGATATGCCGTTGCCGCGAGTAAAGTGCTGGGCAGCGGGCTTAAAAGCGCGCTGCTGCGCAACTTTATGGACCGAATGAGTGAGGAGGGGGCTTTGTCACCGTTGATCCTATGATTGCAAGAATACCGAAAGAATACAAAGAGCAGCTGTACGCCATCGGTACATATGCGCATAAATTGGGGCTTAAGGCGTGGGTTGTAGGCGGCGCCGTGAGGGATTTTTACCTCAAACAAGGCACATTGGATATTGATTTGGCGTTTGACGGGAATCAGGAATCGGTTGCCGGTTTTTGTATCAAACAATGGGGCGGCGGGAAACGTAAATTTTCCCAGTTTGGCACCTTTCGCGTCAATCTGGCGAGCGGGCTGAAGCTGGATATGGTGCGCGTGCGCAAAGAACAGTACGCCTACCCCGGCGCACTGCCGACGGTGGAGTTTTCCCCGGATATTAAGGACGATTTGTTCCGCCGTGATTTTACCACCAATGCGTGGTGTTTTTCTATTTCTCCGGCCTCGTTTGGCAAAGCGTACGATCCTTTCGGGGCGCAAAAGGACATTGACGCGGGCCTTATCCGCATTCTGCACGACAAAAGTTTTTTAGACGACCCCACCCGCATGTACCGCGCGGTGCGTTTCGCCGGCCGTTTCGGCTGGAAGCTGGCCCCCAAAACCGAGCGTTTGCTGATGGCCGCGGTAAAAGAAGAATATCCGCTTTTGCTTACGCGGGAACGCTTCTGCCGTGAATTTTTAAAAGTGCTCAAAGAGAAGCGCATGAAAGAAATTTTTGCGCTGATGGAAAAATACGATATGCTCAAATTCGCCTGGCCGGGCCTGCATTGGAACGACGCGCTGTTGTACACGTCGGACATACAGGAGCGTACGGCTATTTTGGTGTGTTTGTTGGGCTCCAGCGGGGAAAATTTCCTGCGTACGCTGCATTTGCCGAAAGAATTTGCGCAGGAGATTTTAGGCGCGTGGAAAATAACGCAGGAAAAGATGTGTCCTGTTGCGGCGCTGTCGCCTCTTCAGCAGGAGGTGCTGAAAGCGGTTATGCCGGGTCTTCCGCCCGCCGCGCTTGAGCCGTGTTTTATACGCGGGCGGGAACTGAAAGATTTAGGCCTTGCCGGCCGGAAAATTTCCGGCGCATTGGACCGCGTGCGTAAAGCGCAGTGGGACGGCGAAATAAAAACGCGCGAAGAGGCGTTGGCGTTTTTAAAAGCGTAGTTTGGGATTTGTTTACAGCCCCCGGCTCTTACGAGCCGGGGGTTTTCGTATGGCGTTTTGCCCCGTATCCCGGCCCGGAGTGTGCGGCTTTTCGGGTCGCCCGGATGGGGTGGCTGTTTTGCCATTTTATGCAGGTCTTAGCCCTGTCTATAAAACGCCTCAAGGCGGAAAAATGTTTTTACTTGTTTGAGCGAAGCGAGTTGTAAAAACATCCGCCGCGAGTGCGTTTTATAGGGCCCGACCTGCGAGTTTTTTGCCTACTTTTTGTCGGCACAAAAAGTAGGGAATAGTTTTGGAATCCTATCAGAAAGAGGAAGTAAACCCTTTTGCTTCTTTTAGAAATAAAAGAAGAAAGATATAAAAGGC
>NZ_CAUDSG010000045.1:0-11096 GCF_958451995.1 Candidatus Avelusimicrobium alvi | reverse complement strand
GTCCGAGCAATATGATTTTAAAGAACGGGAAGTGCATAGGCAAGTTCAGCCCGAAAGTGATAGACATAGGCGTACTGGTGAATTGTAACTACTGCCCTTCAATCTATCGTAAGAAATGCGGCACTTCCGGCGCGGACCCCAATGATTGTATTGATTATGTAAGTTTTAATTATGGGGATGTTTGTTCGGACTCATGTATTTATACTCCGGTGGGAAACGTAACATATGGCAAACAAAATCCCAACCCGACAGTAATTTCTTATGAGTTTTATGATGGCGGAGCCTATGAACCCAGATATTTTTGGAAAGGCGGTACTCGTATTGGCGGGCAAATTGTACGCGCCGGAGGCGGGAAATCCACTCCCGATTGTTCCGGCAGTGATTATCAGGCAATTTGCGACGCCAAGTGTACGCCCGGCGCTTCTTCCTGCTCGTATAAGTGTTTAATTTCCAAAACACACGGCGGATGCGGCCTGTATTATTATAACGGCGGGTGTGGCTTGGGAGCCACGAATACGCCCGGCACCGGCCAAATGCTCACCTGCGTTGCCCAGTAATCTCCTGCTCCATAAAAACCCGGGTTCCAAGCGGAGCCCGGGTTCGTTGTTTAACGGGCGCAAGCCGGGCACGGTTTATTTTTGCCCCATAAAAATCCCCGGACTCACGCCCGGGGGTCTGTAAGGTATCCATAAAACTCCCCGCCGGAGCGGGGAGTTTAAAAACATTATTTAGCGGGTTTTTTAATCGGAGCCACTTTAATGCGCGTTTTGAATTTGCAGCGGTGTTCCCCGTTTATTGTGTGCCGGGGATCGCGCAGGTTTTGGCCGCAGTCCGGGCAGCTGGTAGTGCAGCGGCATCCGTATCCTTGGGCGGTGCAAACCTGTCCGTCTTTTAAAATAGCTTCGCCGCAGTAAATGCAATACTCGGTTTTGGCTTTTTTCAGTTTAGCCGTTTTTTGGTCGTTTTTGGCCGGGGCTTTGCCCGCCGTCTGTTCGTAATAGTATTCCAGCGTATGAACGGCGTAGCCGTCGTGAGCGTCGCGATCCGCCTGCAAAAGTTCTTCGGCGCGGTAGAGCGCATCCACGTCTACTTCGCAGAAGAAAGGCGCTTGCGGTTCGCCGCCTTCGGCGGCAGAGGCTTCGGAAGCGTGTACGCAGAAAAATTCGGTTTCCGGTTCGCCGCCGTTGGGGCTGGTGGAAGCGGGGGTGGCTATTTCAACAAAGTACCAGCCGGTTTCCGGCTCGCCGCCGTTACCGCCGCTGCACTCGTGTTGTACGCCATGGTATTTTTCGTCAATCGTGTAGGCTTTATGGCATTTGGGGCAGACTGTTTGGGTGTCGCAGGGTGCGGTTTGACGGTTTTGTTCGGCAGAGGCGGAACATAAAGAGGTGTACCCTGCGGCCGGGCAGTGCTGGCCGGCGGAGGTGATTTCTTCGCCGCAGGCACAGCAGGTGCAGGCTTTTTTGTCGGCCGTTTTGGCTTTTGCATCGCACTCGTGTTTTACGCCATGGTATTTTTCGTCAATCGTGTAGGCTTTATGGCATTTGGGGCACAGGGAGGCCCGGTGGTCGCGCGCAGCTTTTACGGCCGCGCGTTCAATGGCGGCGGATACGGCGGCTTTATTGTCGGCCCGCTGTTCGTTGGCGTGCGGATCCCGGGACTGCGCAAAGGCCGGGGCGGCAATGGCCACGGCGAACAGAGCGGCTAAAAACAACTTTATATTTTTCATTTTCCCTCCCGAAAAATTTACAGATTTTCGGTTAATTTAATATTACTCTTATTTGTAGTCTAGAAGATTTCCATTTCCCTGCAAAGGGTCATTGGACCCAGGCGTTTATGAAAAAAGGACCCATAAAAATATAGGACCTTTCTGCGCGGGCGGAGAAATGCAAAAGCCCCCTCGGGGAGGGGGCTTTTGGGTTGGAAAGTTTGTTTATTTTTGGCACTGATGTTCTTCGCCGTGGTAGCGTTCGTCAATAGAATAGGCTTTGCCGCATTTGGGGCAGACGGCGCTGGTGTCGGAAGCGGGCTGGGTGCGCGGGGCTTCGCGGACCGGGGTGCACAGACCGACGCTGCCGATGGCCGAACAATGCTGGCCGGCGGAGATGATTTTTTCGCCGCAGCGCACGCAGACCGGCGCGGTTGCTTTTTTGTCGGTTTTTACGTCGCACTGATGTTCTATGCCGTGGTAGCGTTCGTCAATAGAATAGGCTTTGCCGCATTTGGGGCAGACGGCGCTGGTGTCGGAAGCGGGCTGGGTGCGCGGGGCTTCGCGGACCGGGGTGCACAGACCGACGCTGCCGATGGCCGAACAATGCTGGCCGGCGGAGATGATTTTTTCGCCGCAGCGCACGCAGACCGGCGTGTTTGCCTGGTTGTCTTCTTCCGCCGCACAATGGTGTTCCATACCGTGGTACAGTACGTCTATATCGTACGCTTCGCCGCATTTGGGGCAGGTGGAAGCTTTTTCGGCGGCCGCGGCGCGTTCGGCGGCGGCTTCGTTAAGCTGGCGTTCCTGTTCGGGGCTGTTGGCGCAAAGGGCCGTGTAATCTGCGGCCGAGCAGTGCTGGCCGGCGCGGAAGCTTTTTCCGCAGCGGTAGCAGGTATGGGCTTTGGCGTCGGACTTCGGCGCGGGCAGGCAGTGCACGTCCGGGTCGGCCGGGCAGCGGCGCGAGAGATTTTCATCCGTCAGCGGTTCACCGCACCAGCGGCATTTTTCGTAATTGGCGGCGTTGTGCGGGTCGCCCCCTTTAAAGTACGGGTTGGTACGGCGCGCCTGCTGGGCTTTTACGGCCGCGCGTTCAATGGCGGCGGATACGGCGGCTTTATTGTCGGCCCATTTTTCGTTGGCGTGCGGGTCCCGGGACTGCGCAAAGGCCGGGGCGGTGATGGCCACGGCGAGTAAAACGGCTAACATCCATTTGATGCGTTTCATGAGGGTCTCCTTAAACTGCTTGGTGAAACTTAATATTTACGGCTTTCTACTGTCAGTTTAAAAGATTTTTCAAAACGGATAAAGGGTCTTTAGACCTATATGCAGGATAAATAAAGACCTATAAAAATATAGGCCTTGAAAAGTTTTCCGCCGGGGCATAAAAAAGCCCCCGGCAAAGGGGGCTTTTTAAATTTATAGCGGAATTATTGTTACATCATGGCGGCCTGGAGTTCGGCGTTTAAAATTTCGCTTACTTTGCCAAGCAGAAGGCCTTTGCCCTGCACGTACATGACGGCGGTAATCATCGTCATATAGACGCCGGTTTCGCGGTCCACCGCCGCGGCGGGATAGACGGTTTGGTTTTTAAGCAAAAGGTCGGTCAGTTTGCCCAAGGCCGGTTCCAGCTCGGAGTAGACTTCGTCGGAGGACGTTTTAATTTTGTTTAAAATGGCCGGAATGTCGGTTTCCAGGGTCTTTTCAATGGCTTTGTCTGCCTCGGTCATGGATTTCAGGTCGCGGTGGGCGTCAAAAATCATCAGCCCCATCGTCAAGGCCTGCTGGGTGTTTTTTACAACTTGGGGGTCTACTTGGGTTTCTTCCACGGTGCTTGCCGCGGCGGAGACGGATTCCTCAATCAGGGCGCTGTTCGTAGAAGAATTGCCCGCAAACGCGGCGGTGGAAACGGCTAGTGCGGCTGCCAACACAAAAAGCTTTTTCAGGTTCATAAGTTCCTCCAGGGATATGTTACTTCTTCCCTAATATCATAATAAATGAGTTTGCAAAATACCAGGGGTATTTGGGCCCAGGCGCACCGGGACAAAAGACCCAGAAATTTTTGGGCCCCTGCGCGTGGCGCGGGCTAAAATATACTACAATGTAATATATGATTATACCTACTATTATTGAAAAGAACGTCGGTTACGACATTTTTTCCCGTCTGCTCAAAGACCGCATCATCTTTGTCGGCGGCCGCGAGGGCGAGGTGGACACCGCCAGCGCGAATATGATTATCGCCCAGCTGCTTTATTTGGACGCGGACGATTCCGACCGGGAAATCAACCTCTACATCAATTCCCCCGGCGGTTTGGTAACGGCGGGCCTCGCCATTTACGACACGATGCAGTTTATCAAAGCCCCCATCACCACCATCTGCATGGGCCAGGCCATGAGCTTCGGCGCGGTGCTTTTGGCGGCGGGATCCAAGGGCAAACGCTACGCCCTGCCGCATGCGCGCATTATGATTCACCAGCCCTTAATTTGGGGCGGCGGCATTTCCGGCCAGGTAACGGATATTGAAATTGAATCCAAAGAACTGCGCGACAATAAAGAACATCTCCTGGATATTTTGGCCAAGCATACCGGCCAGGACAAGGAGAAAATCCGCCGCGACAGCGAACGCAACTATTATATGTCGGCGCAGGAAGCCAAGGACTATGGGCTGATTGACGAAGTGTTACAGCTCAAAAAATAGATAACGGCTGTAATATCATCCAATTCCCGTATGCGGACCAAAGGTTTTCTCTTTGGTCCGCATTGTTTATAAGGGTTCCCTTTTTTCCAAATCCTGCCGCCGTGCAGATTGAGGCTTCCATTGTGATTAATCCGGCCTTCGCCCGTCTATAAAATCCGATTTACGCGGGAGCAGCGTTTTATTTGTTTGAGCGAAGCGAGTTGTAAAACGCGCCGCGTAAAACTGGATTTTATGGATACCGGCCGGCAGTCTTTTTGTTCCTTTTTCTGCTGTCAGAAAAAGGAAGTATAACCTTTTGCTTCTTTTAGAAATAAAAGAAGAAAGATATAAAAGGCTTGTATTGTTTTTTTTTTTTGATAAATTGGGAATATCAACTTATATAAATAGGGGGATATATCCCGTGCAGAAAAGTCTCGGATTCACGTTAATAGAGCTGTTGGTGGTCGTTTTAATCATCGGTATATTGTCGGCCGTTGCCCTGCCGCAATACACCAAAGCGGTGGAAAAATCCCGCGCGTCCCAGGCGTTTACGCTGGCTAAATCCCTGCATGAAGCGCAGGAGACCTATAAAATGGCCAACGGCTCCTATACCCGGAACTTTGACGATTTGGATATTGCTTTTACATCCACCGGTACGGCAGAAAACGTGTGCGGGCTGGCGGCGTCGGATTTTCGTTATACCAAAGATTTTACCGTTGTGCTGGGCACCGCCCCGCACACGGGGGAAGTGATTGTGGTGCGTAAAGGAGGGGAAAACCAGTGTTACGGCATCGGCTATATTAACGGGCAAATGTATTGCTCTGAAGTACAAAGCCCGCCCAACAAGCAGAACTTCTGCGTAAAAGCCCTGGGGGGAAGCTTGGCCTTCTCCACGAGTAATTGGAAACACTACAAATTGCCGTAAATCGTATTGTAACGCCCGGCGCGGTTGGCTGCCCGGGCGCTTTTAGCTTCCAAAATTAGCAGACAAGTAAAACAGTTGCTAATTTTAAAACAATTTGCTACAATTTAAACATCAAGAGGCGGGGGACCGACGTACCTATGCACGAAAAACGCCTCTTGCCAACGCTTTACCCACTTAGATAAGGGAGAACATATGGCAGAAGAAATTAAAAAACAAACGCTTTCGTTACCGACGGTAGTGCCGGCAGTCGCCATCCGAGACGTGGTGATGTTTCCGGGGATGTCACTTCCGCTTTCGGTGGACCGCGAAAAATCAATTGCGGCGGTGGAGCTCGCGCTGGACACCCCCGGCAAATACATTTTGGCGGTTTCGCAGAAGAATGCGGAGACCGAGGAGCCGAAAGAATCCGACATTTATCATTTCGGCGTCATCGCGCAGATTACCCAGAATTTAAAAATGCCCGACGGGTCTATGAAGATTTTCCTGCAGGGCCTGGCCCGCGCGCGGGTAACCAAGCTGGAAATGAACGATGTGGCCGGCTCGTGGTTTGCCACGGTGGAATACATTGAGGAAGAGGACGACGATTCCCCGGTGGTGCAGGCTTTAATGCGCAAAGTGCTTGACGAGTTTGACCACTATGCCCGCGTGTCGCACCGGATTGCGGTGGAAGGGGTTTCCTTCCTGCGCCAAATCAACGATGCGTCCAAACTGGCGGACACGGTGGCTTCCAATATGCTCGTCAAGGCCGACCAGCGCCAGGAAATCCTGGAAGCGGTGCATATCAAGGACCGCCTGGAGAAAATTTTAAAACTCATCACGAGCGAAGTGGAAATTTTGGGATTGGAAGAAAAAATCCACTCCAAAGTGCGCGCGCAGATTGAGAAAAACCAGAAAGAGTATTATTTGAACGAGCAGATGAAAGCCATCCAAAAGGAACTCAGCCAGAAGGACGATTTCCAGAAGGAGCTGGACGCGCTGCGCGTAAAAATTAAAAAGAACGGCTTGCCGCCGCACGCCAAAGAAGCGGCCGAAAAAGAATTGGACCGCCTGGCCAAAATGGCTCCGTTTTCGCCGGAGGCCACGGTGTCGCGCACGTATTTGGACTGGCTGGTTAATATGCCGTGGAACAAAACCACCGAAGACGTGCTGGACCTGAAAGAAGCCAAAAAGATTTTGGATGAAGACCACTTCGGCCTGGAAAAACCCAAAGAACGCATTTTGGAGTATCTGGCCGTGAGCAAACTGACCAATTCCCTGCGCGGCCCCGTGCTGTGCTTTGCGGGCGCGCCGGGCGTGGGCAAGACGTCTTTGGCTAAATCCATCGCGCGGGCCATCGGGCGCAAATTTGTGCGTATGTCCTTAGGCGGCGTGCGCGACGAGAGCGAAATCCGCGGCCACCGCCGGACGTATATCGGCTCTATGCCGGGGCGCATCATCCAGGGCATCAGCAAAGCCAAAAGCGCGAACCCCGTGTTTTTGCTGGACGAAATTGACAAAATGGGTTCGGACTGGCGCGGAGACCCCGCGGCCGCCCTGCTGGAACTGTTGGACCCGGAGCAGAACAAGGAATTTTCCGACCACTTTTTGGACGTGCCGTTTGACGTCTCCAAAGTGATGTTCATCACTACGGCCAACTCGCTTTCCAATATCCCGAGCACCCTGCGCGACCGTCTGGAAATTATTGATTTTGACGGTTACACGGAATACGAAAAGCACGACATCGTGGACAAATACCTGTTGCCCAAACAGATGAAAATGCACGGGATTGAAGAAGGCCGGCTGGAAGTAACGCGCGACGCCGTCGCCTTATTGATGCGCGACTATGTGCGCGAAGCCGGCGTGCGCAACCTGGACCGCGAAATCGGCTCCCTGTGCCGCAAAGCCTCCAAGATGATTGTGGAAGGCGCGAAAAAAGTGGTTGTTACGCGCGAAAACCTGCACGAATTTTTGGGCGTGCCGAAGTATTCCAACTTCGCCACCGAAGAAAACGGCGTGGGTATCGCCACGGGCCTGGCGTGGACGAGTGTGGGCGGGGAGACGCTGTCCATTGAAGCCACCAAACTGCCGGGCAAAGGCCAGCTGATTCTGACGGGTATGCTGGGCAACGTGATGAAAGAATCCGTGCGCGCCGCGCTGACGTACGCTAGAAGCCGCGGCTATGGACGGGACATTGATTTTGACAAGACGGACTTCCACGTCCACTTCCCGGAAGGCGCCGTGCCGAAAGACGGTCCGTCCGCCGGCAGCGTCATCACCACCGCGCTGACGAGTCTGCTTACGGGTCTGCCCGTTAAAAAACAGCTTGCCATGACGGGCGAAGTAACCATCACGGGCCGCGTATTGCCCGTGGGCGGGATTAAGGACAAGTTCCTCGCCGCCTACCGCGAAGGGGTCAAGACCATTCTCTATCCGCACACGAACGAGAAAGACGTGTCCGAAATCCCGGAGCGCGTACGCAAGGATTTGACGCTGATTCCGGTCAAGCATATGGACGAAGTGCTCCCGCTGGCTTTAGAAGGCTGGAAAGAATTTGAAGCCAAACTGCACAAACGTGCGGGGCATAAAAAATCCGCTTCCGGCAAAACGCGCAAAACCGCGCCGCGCGCCGCTAAAAAAGCGGTTGCCGCCAAGGTGACGCGTCCGGCCAAAAAAGCCGCCAAAACGGCGAAGAAGGCCGTTCCCGCCCGCAAGGGCGCGGCCAAAGCGAAAGCCAAAGGCAAAGGCGGAAAGCGCAAATAACGATTGAAAATACGAAAAGCCGGCTCTTTTTACGGGGGCCGGCTTTTTTGCGTTTACCGGGGGTGCGGCTTTTCGGGCCGTGTTGTTGCCGTTTTATGCAGGTCTTAAGCCCTGTTATTGCCGTTGTGGTTCCGGCCTTAGCCCGTCTATAAAATCCGTTTTACGCGGGAGAAGCGTTTTATTTGTTTGAGCGAAGCGAGTTGTAAAACGCGCCGCGTAAAACTGGATTTCAGGAGCACCGGCCGGCAGTCTTTTTGTTCCTTACGTCCCTGAATGTTTCTCTCCCAAGTATCTAAAAGTGCCGTATATTGCCAGGCCCTGGCCAGGCCAGGGAAGGGAGCCCAGGCTCTGGGCCCTGCCCCCGGCACTCTGCGAGCGGCTTTTCGGGCTCGCTGTTACGGTGCTTGGCAACATAGATTAAACAGTGTGGCTCCACTAGTCGGATGAAACCGTCAGGGAAAGGGAGGGGCGGCTCGCCCCCTTGATTTGTTTTTTTTTTTTTGATAAATTGGGAATATCAACTTAATATAAAGGGGGATATATCCCGTGCAAAAAAGTCCCGGATTCACGTTAATAGAGCTGTTGGTAGTCGTTTTAATCATTGGTATATTGTCGGCTGTCGCCCTGCCGCAGTATGAAAAAGCGGTGGAGAAATCCCGCTCCGCGCAGGCGCTCACCCTGCTTCGTTCGTTTTATAACGCACAGCAGGCGTATTATATGGCTAACGGCGTGTATGCTTCCAAAATTGACGATTTGGACCTCTCCATCTCCTGGACCGGCAGCAGCAAATGGTATGACGGCGCGACGGATACCAAATCCAATGAGGACTGGAGCCTTCAAATCAATCCCGCCTGGGGCGGCGTGTATTTGGGGCGCATCAAAGGCCCGTACCAAGGCGCGGGCTTTATTATGGTGTACGATGCCAACAACACCGCTATCGGCAATCCGGGGCAAATCCAGTGTTTGGAGCGCACAGCGGCCGGGCTGACGTTTGGCGCGGGGCAAGGGGCCTATTGCCAAAAAATTATGAACGGCACGCCGCTTTCTCCTTCCAACGGATACCGCTATTTGCTGAAATAACGGAAAAAGATTTGCGCCTGACGCCCCGCCGCGCGGGGCGTTTTTTATGAATACCTTAACAGAACACCCCGGGCTTCAGCCCGGGGAGTTTCATGATGGAACTTTTATTGCTTTTACGGCCATTAATTTCTACACTATAAATAATCCCATAAACCGTTCCCCGCCGCCCGGGGAATTTTATTTGTATCAGTTATGAAAAAAAACTTATCTCTCTTTTTAACGGCGTTTTTGTTTACGCTGATTGTCTGCGCGGTGCTGCTGCGCTTTACGCTGTTTGGCATGTCGTTTGAGTACGACGAGCTGTTCACCGCCATTACGACGGATCCCTCCCTTTCTTTCGGCTGGATTTGGAGCAACTGGCTGGTGGTGGACGTCCATCCGCCGCTTTATAACGCCCTGCTGTGGGTGTATAACCATTTTGTGCCGTACGGGCCGGAGCTGTGGCTGCGCCTGCCCAGCGTGGTATTTAGTTTGGGCGCGCTGGCGTGCGGATGGTTTTTGTTTCCCAGACGTTTCGGCAAAACGGCGCGGCTGTTGTTTGTGGCTTTGCTGGCGGGCAATATGTATACCATTTTGTATGCACAGCACGCGCGGGCTTATGCGCTGATGCTGTTGTTTTCCGTCCCGCTGACGTTTTGGTTTTTGGATATGTCGCGCTCCGTGTGGCGGGGGAAAACGATTTCCCGCGGCCGCTGGCTGGCGTTTGGGCTGGTGTCTTTAGGGCTTGCGTGGAGCCATTACTTCGGCACGATGCTCGTCGGCGTGTTTTATATTTTGCTGTTTTTGCAGGCGTGGCGTTATAAGCGCAATTTGACGCCCTTTTTGCTGGTGCCGGCGGTGGTGGGCGTGCTGTTTTTGCCGTGGTTTATCCCCAATTTGCAGGCGCAGTTTGAATTCCGGCGTTTTGAAGGCAACTGGTGGGCCAACGATATGGAAATGACGCGCGCCCCCGTCGCGCTGGCCCGGTTTTTCTTCTTTTCGCCCTGGGGCCGCTGGCTGATGGGCGCGCTGTTGGCCCTGGGCGCAGCGTGGCGTATTTGGCGTCGTTGGCGCACGGGCCGCTGGGGCGGATACGTGCGGGAACTGGCGCTGCTGGGGCTTTCGGCCTTGCTGGTGATTGGCGGCGCGGCGCTTTTATCGCTTAAAGCCTATATGTTTATCGGGCGTTATTTTACGGAACTCCTGCCCGCCGTGTATTTGTTCTGCGTGCTTTTGCTGCTGCCGCCGGTGCGCAAAAGCCTGTTGTTCCGCGCGGCGCTTATCCTGGTGGTGGCGGCGGAAGTATTTATGTACGCCATGAGCCACCGCGGGATGCTGATTCCGACGGAAATGCCCGCGCGCCTGACGAGCCAGTTCTACCGGGATTATTTTGCCGGACGGGAAATTATGGTGGTGGCGATGGAAGCGTTTCCGCCTGCGTCTATGCCGGCCATGTACGGGTTTTATCCCAATAAAGTGTACGGATTAAACGCCAAGGTAACCGAGTTGGTCTCTCTTCCCGAAGAAGAGCGCGAGCTCGCCCTGAAACGCCGGGACCAGGCATTTGTGTTTATGCCCAACTGTACCGAGAACAAACTGTATGAACTGTCCCGCCGCTGGGAACGCTTTGCCGGCGTATATATGCGCCTGGGCGGAACGTGTGTGCTGGGATTTTCGGAGAAAGGAGAAATCCCTCCCGAGCTGCAGGAGGCTTCGGCGCGGGGCTCCTCTGAAAATAAGTAGTGCAGGTAAAAATTTTAAAAACCTTCTTTCCCTGGCCAAAGAAGGTTTTTTTGCGGCGTATCGGGGCTTGCTTGTAAGATTGTTTGGCGGCATTGTTTAAGCGGTGTTGTTCTGTTCGTCGGATGATACCGTCCAAGATAAGGGAGCCCTGCCTCAGGGACCTGAGAACCTTGTTGTTGTGCCGTTTTAAGCAGGTCTTAGCCCTGTTTATAAAACGCCTCAAGGCGGAAGAATGTTTTTACTTG